>NZ_JBEZLV010000007.1:107962-224355 GCF_040652335.1 Streptomyces sp. NPDC048270 | reverse complement strand
GGCGCCGAGGCGCGCCCGGCGCCGTCGGCCGGGTCGCGGCCCCGGCGCGGGCAACCATCCGGCCGGCGGGCGCGTCTGTCCCGGCGGGCTTCGCGGGCGGGGCCCCGGCCCCCGGCTCCCGGCAGCCTCACCGGTCCGGCCGGTGTGCGGAACCGGGCGCCGGGCGCTCCGCCGCTGCGGGCACGGACAGGATCGGAGAGGGCGCATGAGCGACAGCGACCAGCGGGCCGTCGTCGTCGGCGGAGGGCTCGCCGGGGTCACGGCCGCGCTCGAACTCGCCGATGCCGGACTGCGGGTGACCCTGCTCGAAGGCCGCCCGCGCCTGGGCGGGCTGGCGTTCTCCTTCAAGCGCGGCGAACTCACCGTGGACAACGGCCAGCACGTCTACCTGCGCTGCTGCACCGCCTACCGGTGGTTCCTCGACCGCGTCGACGGCGCCGCCCTCGCACCGCTCCAGGACCGGCTCGACGTCCCCGTGCTCGACGTCGCCCACGCCAAGGGGCCGCGCCTCGGCCGCCTGCGCCGCAGCGCCCTGCCCGTGCCCCTGCACCTGGCCGGATCGCTGGCCCGCTACCCGCACCTGTCCCTCGCCGAACGCGCGAGCGTCGGCCGCGCCGCCCTCGCGCTGCGCCGGCTCGACCCCGCCGACCCGGCCCTGGACGGCCTGGACTTCGCGACCTGGCTCGGCCGCTACGGCCAGTCCCCCCGGACCATCGAGGCCCTGTGGGACCTCGTCGGCATCGCCACCCTCAACGCCACCGCCGAGAACTCCTCGCTCGGCCTGGCCGCCATGGTCTTCAAGACCGGCCTGCTCTCCGAGAACGGCGCCGCCGACATCGGCTGGGCCCGCGTACCGCTCGGCGACCTGCACGACACCCTCGCCCGCAAGGCGCTCGACGCGGCCGGCGTGCGGACCGCGCTGCGCACCCGGGTCACCGCCGTCTCCCGTACCCCCGAAGGGGCTTGGCGGGTGGAGACCGAGGACGAGTCCCTCGACGCCGGCACCGTCGTCCTCGCCGTCCCGCAGCGCGAGGCGCACGGGCTGCTGCCGGCCGGCGCGCTCGCCGACCCCGACAAGCTGCTCGACATCGGCACCGCGCCGATCCTCAACGTCCACGTCGTGTACGACCGCAAGGTCCTCAAGCAGCCCTTCTTCGCGGCGCTCGGCTCACCGGTGCAGTGGGTCTTCGACCGCACCGACTCCTCCGGGCTCCCCGACGGCGGCCAGTACCTGGCCCTGTCCCAGTCCGTGGCGCAGGACGACATCGACGAGCCGGTGTCCGTCCTGCGGGCCAAGTACCTGCCCGAGCTGGAGCGGCTGCTGCCCGCCGCTCGCGGCGCCAAGGTACGGGACTTCTTCGTCACCCGGGAGCGGACGGCCACCTTCGCCCCCACACCCGGCGTCGGACGGCTGCGCCCCGGCGCGCGGACCGACACGCCGGGGCTGTATCTGGCCGGTGCGTGGACTGCCACCGGTTGGCCCGCGACCATGGAGAGCGCCGTCCGGAGCGGACTGAGCGCGGCTCACGCCGCGCTCGCCGTACTCGGCCGCCCCCGCGAACACCCTCTGCAGGAGGCGGCATGACGAGCACCAGCACCACCAGCAGCACCGGCACAGCACGTACAGGAACCAGAGGAGAGCCAGTGAACCCGGGGAATCCGGCTGTCGAGAACACGGATGCCAGCGTGGGCGCAGCCGGCGGGGGAGTGGAGAAGGCCGACACGATCGCCCTCCTGGAACGGGGCCGCACGCTGTCGACGCCCGCGCTCCGCGCCGCCGTGGAACGGCTCGCCGCGCCCATGGACACCGTCGCCGCCTACCACTTCGGCTGGATCGACGCCCAGGGCAACCCCGCGGACGGCGACGGCGGCAAGGCCGTCCGGCCCGCCCTCGCCCTGCTCTCCGCCGAGGCCGCGGGCGCCGCGGCCGAGGTCGGCGTCCCCGGCGCCGTGGCCGTCGAGCTCGTGCACAACTTCTCGCTGCTGCACGACGACCTGATGGACGGCGACGAGCAGCGCCGCCACCGCGACACGGTCTGGAAGGTGCACGGCCCGGCCCTGGCGATCCTGGTCGGCGACGCGCTCTTCGCCCTCGCCAACGAGGTGCTGCTGGAGCTCGGCACCGTCGAAGCGGGCCGTGCGGCGCGCCGGCTGACCACCGCCAGCCGCAAGCTCATCGACGGCCAGGCCCAGGACATCTCCTACGAGCACCGCGAGCGCGTCAGCGTCGAGGAGTGCCTGGAGATGGAGGGCAACAAGACGGGCGCGCTGCTCGCCTGCTCCGTCTCCATCGGCGCCGTCCTCGGCGGCGCGGACGACCGCACGGCCGACAAG
Organism: Streptomyces sp. NPDC048270; assembly: GCF_040652335.1. Taxonomy (NCBI): domain Bacteria; kingdom Bacillati; phylum Actinomycetota; class Actinomycetes; order Kitasatosporales; family Streptomycetaceae; genus Streptomyces; species Streptomyces sp. NPDC048270. Next base: position 222,021 of record NZ_JBEZLV010000007.1, on the reverse strand, counting down.
CTCGAGGAGTACGGCTACCACCTGGGCCTCGCCTTCCAGGCCGTGGACGACCTGCTCGGCATCTGGGGCGACCCCGATGCCACCGGCAAGCAGACCTGGAGCGACCTGCGCCAGCGCAAGAAGTCCCTGCCGGTGGTCGCCGCCCTCGCGGCCGACGGCCCCGCCGCCGAGGAACTGGCCCAGCTGCTCGCCGCCGACGCCAAGAGCAATGACTTCGAGAACTTCTCGGAGGAGGAGTTCGCGGCCCGCGCTGCGCTGATCGAGGCGGCCGGCGGACGCACGTGGACCGCCGACGAGGCACGCCGCCAGCACGCGGTGGCGATCCGGGCCCTGGACGACGTCGACATGCCGCAGCGGGTGCGCGACCAGCTGGTGGCCCTGGCCGACTTCGTCGTCGTGCGCAAGAGGTGAACGCCGCCCGGAAGCGGATATGACGCGCGAGTCGCCGGCCGGCGCCGCCGCCCCCGACTGAGGGCGCGCGCCGGTCGACGGCACACCCCAGCACAGCAGAGGACAGACTGCACGAAGGGGAAGCCATGACAGCGACGACCGACGGCAGCGCCGAGGGCGCCGGCGCGGGCAGCGACACCACCGCGGGCGCCCCGCCGCCCCGCCCCCCGGAGCCCCTGGGCGGCCCGGGCCCGGGCCGTTCGGACCCCGGACAAGCCGCCCCGTACGGCTCGGGGGGCGTGCCCGGCGGAGCGGGCGGGGGCCGGCAGGCCGGTCCGCCCGGGCCGCAGGCCGAGTACCGCCCACCTGGTCTGCGCGGGGCGGAAGGCACCGGCGCCTTCCGCCCCGCGGTCGGACCGGCATCGCCCCCCCCTCCGGCCCCGTCCACCGGACACGGCGTGACGGCCCCGCCCGCGCCGGAGGGCGGCCGGGGCGGGGCGCGTACCGCGACCGCGGACCTGCCCGAACCGCCGGACGGCAACCGGCGGCCGGAGGTCCACGAGGCCGCCGCGCGGGCGACCCGGCACCTGCTGGCGCGGCAGGACGCCGAGGGGTGGTGGAAGGGCGACCTCGAGACCAACGTGACCATGGACGCCGAGGACCTGCTGCTGCGCCAGTTCCTCGGGATCCGGGACGAGGCCACCACCCGGGCCGCCGCCCTCTTCATCCGCGGCGAGCAGCGGGACGACGGCACCTGGGCCACCTTCCACGGCGGACCGCCCGAACTCTCCGCCACCATCGAGGCGTACGTGGCCCTGCGCCTGGCCGGAGACGCGCCGGACGCCCCGCACATGGCCCGCGCCTCGGCCTGGATCCGGGCCCACGGCGGGATCGCGTCCGCCCGGGTCTTCACCCGCATCTGGCTGGCCCTGTTCGGCTGGTGGAGCTGGGAGCACCTGCCCGAACTCCCGCCCGAGCTGGTGTTCCTGCCGCCCTGGGTGCCGCTGAACATCTACGACTTCGGCTGCTGGGCCCGCCAGACCATCGTCCCCCTCACGGTCGTCTCCGCGCTGCGCCCCGTCCGCCCGGCCCCCTTCGCCCTCGACGAGCTGCACACCGACGCGCGGGTGCCGAACCCCGCCAAGCGCCTGGCTCCGCTGACCAGTTGGGACGGCGCCTTCCAGCGGATGGACAGGGCGCTGCACGTCTACCGGCGGTTCGCCCCGCGCCGGCTGCGCAAGGCGGCCCTGTCCGCCGCCGCCCGCTGGATCGTCGAGCGCCAGGAGAACGACGGCTGCTGGGGCGGCATCCAGCCGCCCGCCGTGTACTCGGTCATCGCCCTGCACCTGCTCGGCTACGACCTCGGCCACCCGGTGATGCGGGCCGGACTGGAATCCCTGGACCGGTTCGCGGTGTGGCGCGAGGACGGGGCCCGGATGATCGAGGCCTGCCAGTCCCCGGTCTGGGACACCTGCCTCGCCGTGATCGCCCTGGCCGACGCGGGTCTGCGCCCCGACCACCCGGCACTGGTCAAGGCCGCCGACTGGATGCTCGGCGAGGAGATCGCGCGCACCGGGGACTGGGCGGTACGCCGGCCCGGGCTCGCCCCCGGCGGCTGGGCGTTCGAGTTCCACAACGACACCTACCCCGACATCGACGACACCGCCGAGGTCGTCCTCGCGCTGCGCCGCGTCCGGCACCCCGACCCGGCCCGGGTCGAGGCGGCGATCGCCCGCGGGGTGTCCTGGAACCTCGGCATGCAGTCGAAGAACGGCGCGTGGGGGGCCTTCGACGCCGACAACACCAGCCCCTTCCCGAACCGGCTGCCCTTCTGCGACTTCGGCGAGGTCATCGACCCGCCCTCGGCCGATGTCACCGCCCACGTGGTGGAGATGCTCGCCTTCGAGGGCAGGGCGGGTGACGCCCGGACCCGGCGCGGCATCGCCTGGCTGCTCGCCGAACAGGAGCCCGACGGCGCCTGGTTCGGCCGCTGGGGCACCAACTACGTCTACGGCACCGGGTCGGTGGTGCCCGCCCTCACCGCGGCCGGCATCGCCCCGGCGCATCCCGCGATCCGGCGGGCCGTGCGCTGGCTGGAATCCGTACAGAACGAGGACGGCGGGTGGGGCGAGGACCAGCGCTCCTACAAGGACCGGTCGTGGGCCGGGAAGGGCGCCTCCACCCCCTCGCAGACGGCGTGGGCGCTGATGGCCCTGCTGTCGGCGGGCGAGCGGGAGGGCAAGGCCGTCGAGCGGGGCATCGCCCACCTGGTGGCGACCCAGCGGGAGGACGGCTCCTGGGACGAGCCCCACTTCACGGGCACCGGCTTCCCGTGGGACTTCTCCATCAACTACCACCTGTACCGGCAGGTGTTCCCGCTCACCGCGCTCGGCCGCTACCTGTACGGGGAACCGTTCGCGGCCGCCGGGGGCTCCTGATGCCCGCGGCCCGGGGGGACGGGTCCGCCGAGGCCGGCCCGCTGCTGGTGGCCTGCGCGCTGCGCATCGAGCAGGCGGCGCTGCGCAGCGCGGGCCGCGGGGGCCACGCGCTGCTGCGGACCGGCATGGGCCCGCGCGCCGCCGGGCGGTCCGTCGGCCGGGCGCTGGAGCGGCCGGGGATGGAGCGGGCCGCCGTCCTCGCGACCGGGTTCTGCGCCGGGCTGGTCCCCGGCATGCACCCCGGCGACCTGGTCGTCGCGGTGGAGACCCGGGACCCGGAGGGGGTGGTCGCCTGTACCGGGCCCGCCCTGCTCGCCGAGGCACTGGCCCGGGTGGCGCCCGGCCGGACCGTGCACACCGGCGCACTGACCGGATCCGACCACGTCGTCCGCGGCCAGGAGCGTGCGCAGCTGCGCGCCACCGGCGCCATCGCGGTCGACATGGAGTCCGCGGCCACCCTGTGGGCCGCCACCCGGGGCGGCGCCCGCCCGCCGGAGGGAGGACGCCCGGTTGCGGCCGTCCGGGTGATCGTGGACGCTCCGGAGCATGAGCTCGTCCGTATCGGCACGGTCCGCGGTGGAATATCGGCCTTCCGCGTACTGCGTGCCGTACTGCCCGCGTTTTATGACTGGCACCGTTCTTTGCTGCTCCCCAGGAGGTGAGCCAGATGGCCATGCCGCTGCGCCAGACCATCAGGGTCGGGACGTATCTGCTCGAACAGAAGCTCCGCAAGCGTGAGAAGTTCCCGCTGATCGTCGAGCTGGAACCGCTGTACGCCTGCAACCTGGCCTGCGAGGGGTGCGGAAAGATCCAGCACCCGGCCGGGGTGCTCAAGCAGCGCATGCCGGTCGCCCAGGCGGTCGGCGCCGTACTGGAGTCGGGCGCGCCCATGGTGTCCATCGCGGGCGGCGAGCCCTTGATGCACCCGCAGATCCACGAGATCGTCCGCCAGTTGGTCGCCAAGCGGAAGTATGTATTCCTCTGCACCAACGCGATGCTCCTGCGCAAGAAGATCGAGAAGTTCACCCCGTCCCCGTATTTCGCCTTCGCCGTGCACATCGACGGACTGCGCGAACGGCACGACGAGTCGGTGGCCAAGGAGGGCGTCTTCGACGAGGCGGTCGCGGCCATCAAGGAGGCGAAGAGGCGCGGTTTCCGGGTGACCACCAACTCCACCTTCTTCAACACGGACACCCCGCAGACGATCATCGAGGTGCTCAACTACCTCAATGACGACCTCCAGGTCGACGAGATGATGATCTCGCCCGCCTACGCCTACGAGAAGGCCCCTGACCAGGAGCACTTCCTGGGTGTCGAACAGACCCGCGAACTCTTCAGGAAGGCCTTCGCGGGCGGCAACCGCAGGCGCTGGCGGCTCAATCACTCCCCGCTCTTCCTGGACTTCCTGGAAGGAAAGGCCGATTTCCCCTGCACGGCCTGGGCCATTCCGAATTACTCCCTCTTCGGCTGGCAGCGCCCCTGCTACCTGATGAGCGACGGATACGTGCCGACGTACCGGGAGCTGATCAACGACACCGACTGGAGCAAGTACGGCCGCGGCAAGGACCCCCGCTGCGCGAACTGCATGGCGCACTGCGGATACGAGCCCACCGCCGTCCTCGCCACCATGGGCTCCCTCAAGGAGTCCCTGCGCGCGGCCCGGGAGACGATCGGCGGGAACCGGGAACCCTCACGGGGGCCGGCGTGACCGCGGAGCCGCGCGCGGAGGGGGTCCGGGCCGGGGGCTTCGACCTCGGAGCCCTGCTGGCCGAGCGCGGTGGCGAGCGCTACGAGCTGCACGCCCGCCACCTCAACCACCAGCTGCCCCGGATGCTGCACACCATCGGCTTCGACAAGGTCTACGAGCGGGCCGAGGGCGCCCACTTCTGGGACGCCGAGGGCAACGACTACCTCGACATGCTGGCCGGGTTCGGGGTGATGGGCCTGGGCCGGCACCACCCGGTGGTCCGCCGCGCCCTGCACGACGTCCTCGACGCCCAGCTCGCCGACCTCACCCGCTTCGACTGCCAGCCGCTGCCCGGGCTGCTGGCCGAGAAGCTGCTCTCGTACAGCCCGCACCTGGACCGGGTCTTCTTCGGCAACAGCGGCACCGAGGCGGTGGAGACGGCCCTGAAGTTCGCCCGGTACGCCACCGGGCGGCCCAGGGTCCTCTACTGCGACCACGCCTTCCACGGCCTCACCACCGGCTCGCTCTCGGTGAACGGGGAGGGCGGCTTCCGGGACGGCTTCGCGCCGCTGCTGCCCGACACGAAGATCGCTCTGGGAGATCTGGGCGCCCTGGAGCGGGAGCTGCGCAAGGGCGACGTGGCCGCCTTCGTCGTCGAGCCGATCCAGGGCAAGGGGGTCCTCGCCGCTCCGCCCGGTTTCCTGCCCGCCGCGCAGGAACTGCTGCGCCGCCACAAGGCGCTGCTGATCGCGGACGAGGTGCAGACCGGGCTCGGCCGGACCGGCGACTTCTACGCGTACCAGCACGAGCCGGGCGTGGAACCCGATCTGGTGTGCGTGGCCAAGGCGCTCTCGGGCGGCTACGTGCCGGTCGGCGCGACCCTGGGCAAGGACTGGATCTTCCAGAAGGTCTACTCGTCCATGGACCGGGTCCTCGTGCACTCGGCGAGCTTCGGCTCCAACGCCCAGGCGATGGCGGCCGGACTGGCGGTGCTGTCGGTCATGGAGGACGAGGAGGTCGTGGCGGGCGCCCGGGCCATGGGCGATTTGCTGCGCGGGCGGCTCGCGGCCCTGGTGGACGAGTACGAGATGCTGCACGAGGTGCGCGGGCGCGGGCTGATGATCGGCATCGAGTTCGGCCGGCCGTCCTCGCTGGGGCTGCGCAGCCGGTGGGCGATGCTCCAGGCGGCCCGCAAGGGGCTCTTCGCGCAGATGGTCGTGGTGCCGCTGCTGCAGAAGCACCGGATCCTCACCCAGGTGTCCGGGGACCACCTGGAAGTGATCAAGCTGATCCCGCCGCTGATCGTGGACGAGCGGGACGTCGACCGGTTCGTCGGCGCCTTCCGCGAGGTCATGGACGAGGCGCACGGCGGGTCGGGGCTGATGTGGGAGTTCGGCAGGACCCTGGTGAAGCAGGCCGTCGGCAACCGGTGACGGCCTGCTCCGGCAGGGGCGGCGGGGCGGGCGTCAGTCCAGCAGCCGTTCGCGGAGCCGGCCGAGGGTCTCGGGTGTGAGCCCGAGGCCCTCGGAGAGGTAGGCCTCGCGTCCGCCCCACTGCTCGTCGATGGTGTCGAAGGCCGCGGTCAGGTACTCGGCGCGGGCGTCGAAGAGCGGGGCCAGGAGCTCCATCACCTCGGGGGAGCGGGCCTCCTGCGAGCCGCCGCTGCGGCGCACCCGGTAGCGGCGGTGCGGGGCGTTCGACTCCAGGTAGTCCGCGACGATCGCCTCGCGCTCGACGCCGAGCGCGAGCAGGACGACGGCGACCGACAGGCCCGCCCGGTCCTTCCCGGCCGCGCAGTGCAGCAGGGCGGGGACGCTGTCCTCGGCGAGGGCGTGCACCACCCGGCTGTGCTCCGCCGTGCGGTGGCGGATGATCGTGCGGTACGACTGCGCCATCCGGGCCGCGGCCTTGCCCTCGCCCAGGACCGCGCGGAGTTCGTCGAGGGCGCCCTCGCGGACCATCGTCCAGAACTCCCGGCCGTCGGCCGGATCCGAGAGCGGGATGTTGACGTTCCGCACGCCGGGCAGCGCGACGTCGGGCCCCTCCAGGGCGTGGTCGGCGTCGTTGCGGAAGTCGAAGATGGTGTGGAGCCCGAGGGAGGCGAGGAACTCCGCATCGGTATCGGTGGCATGTGCGAGATGTCCGCTTCGGAACAGTCGTCCCGTACCGACCCGTCGGCCGTCAGAAGTCGGCAATCCGCCCACATCGCGGAAATTGCGCACTCCGGACAGCTCCGGCTCCTGTATCTGCTGGGTCAAAGGAACTCCTCCGCTTCGTCGTGGGACATCTTGTCCGTATTGAGCTGGTTGGCTCCAACTTGCCATACCCGGCGGCGAGATCGCGCACGTCCCCGTGAGCCAGATCATACGGTGACCGTGAGTGCCTGATCGCGAAAGCCGAATGGCCCGGCCGGGAGGGTTGTTGACGGTGCGGAATGGACAGAGGGTGACGGTAATTCCGCCGATCCCACACCCCGGTGATTCCTTCGGGGAATTCATGGCTTGTTCCGTGCGGCCGCACTCGATTACCTTCGCGATCGATCCGGGTGGACCGCCTAATCCTGCCGCCTCCCGGAAACCGCACCCGACTATTCACGCGCGCGGCAGGAGCGGGGGAACCAGGTAAGCCGCCGTCCCGGATCTTTCCTCCGGAACGGCTAGGGGTGAAGCCGTACATGCTCCGTTCATGTACGGCCGGACATCTCCAGTCCGAACCCGACAGCTCACCTCGCAGGCGACGGAGAGGAATTCGCCATGCCTGCAAAGGGTAAGCACCGTCGTCCCAAGTCCCGTTCCCTTTCCCGCGGTCTCGCCGTCGCCGGCACCGGTGGCGCGGCCCTCGCGCTGCCCCTGATGGGAGCCGCCGGCGCCACCGCGGCTCCCGCCCCGGCCGCCGCGCCGGCCACGGCCCCCGCCGCCGCCCCGCAGCTCCCGGTCGCGCTCCAGAGCGCACCCGCCGCCGTCGAGGCCGCCCCGACCGTCTACACGGTCGTGCCCGGCGACTACCTCTCCAAGATCGCCGCGGAGCGCCACCTCTCCGGCGGTTGGGAGAAGCTGTACGCCGACAACCGCGAGGCCGTCGGCACCGACCCCTCCCTGATCCACCCGGGCCTGAAGCTGACCCTCGGTGCGAAGGCGGCGGCCCCGGCCGAAGCGGCTCCGGCCCCGGCTCCCGCCGAGCGGTCCTCGACCGGCGCTCCGTCCGCCGGCAAGGGATCCTCCGAGCAGGCCGCCCCCGCGCCGGCCCCGCAGCCGAAGCAGAAGGCGCAGAGCGGCGGCGGTTCCACCGAGGCGAAGGCGCCCAGCGGCGCCGGATTCGTGGCCCCGGTGAGCGGCGGCATCTCCACCCAGTACCGGGCCTCGGGTGCCATGTGGTCCTCGGGCTACCACACCGGCGTCGACTTCATCGCGAGCGCGGGCACCACCGTCAAGGCCGTCGGAGCGGGCACCGTGGTCTCGGCCGGCTGGGCCGGATCGTACGGCAACGAGGTGATCATCAAGCACGCGGACGGCAAGTACTCCCAGTACGGCCACCTCTCCTCGCTGTCCGTCTCGGCGGGCCAGAGCGTCACCGCCGGCCAGCGCATCGGCCTCTCCGGCTCCACCGGCAACTCGACCGGCCCGCACCTCCACTTCGAAATCCGCACGGGCCCGTCCTACGGCTCCGACGTCAGCCCGGTGAGCTACCTCCGCTCGAAGGGCGTCACCCTCTGACGGCAGCCGCCGCCGGAGCGCCCACACACGCCAGGCCGGGGCCCGAGGGGGGTCCCGGCCTGGCGTGTACTTATTCCTTATCCTCCGCGTGGTATAGATCACGGTCCGTCAACCCCTGCTTACGTTGGCGTAGGTCGTGTGCGCGGGTGAAGGATGTCGTTCCGTGGCAGCGACGACGACGACACTCAAGACCATCGGCTCGTACGCGGCGATCGGGGACAGCTTCACCGAGGGCGTGGGGGACCCGGGACCCGGGGGTTCTCATCTCGGCTGGGCGGACCGGCTCGCCGTGCTCCTGGCCGACCGGCGCGACGAGCACGACTTCCGGTACGCGAACCTGGCCGTGCGCGGCCGGCTCCTCGACCAGATCGTGGCCGAGCAGGTGCCGCGGGCCAAGGCCCTGGCGCCCGACCTCGTGACCTTCTGCGCCGGCGGCAACGACATCATCCGGCCCGGCAGCGACCCCGACGACGTGGCGGAGCGGTTCGAGGCCGCCGTCGCCGACCTCACCGGGGCCGTCGGCCTGGTCATGATCACCACCGGCTTCGACACCCGGGGCGTGCCGGTCCTCAGGCACCTGCGGGGCAAGGTGGCGACGTACAGCGCGCACGTGCGCGCCATCGCCGACCGCTACGACTGCCCGGTCCTCGACCTCTGGTCGCTGAAGTCCGTCCAGGACCGGCGCGCCTGGGACACCGACCGGCTGCACCTGTCGCCCGAGGGCCACACGCGGGTGGCGCTGCGCGCCGCACAGGTGCTCGGACTCGAGGTGCCCGCCGACCCCGACCAGCCGTGGCCGCCGCAGCGGCCGCGCGGCTCGGTGGACGTGACCCGCGACAACATCCAGTGGGCCCGCGAGCACCTGGCGCCCTGGATCGGGCGGCGGCTGCGCGGCGAGTCCTCCGGGGACCACGTCGAGGCGAAGCGCCCGGACCTGCTGCCCCTGTAGGGAGAGCCGCAGACGGGGTACGGGGGCCGTAAGCGGAATCCTTCGGGGTATGTGTGCGTTGGGATGGTCGTAGACCGACGACCGTCCCGACCCCATCCCCCCAGGAGGCGCCTTGACCGGCTCCCGTCCCCCGCGTCCCCTGCGCCCGCGGCTGCGCGCCCTGCGCCCCGAAGCCTTCGGCGCGGACCCGTCCGGCGCCCGGCTGGAGCGGATCCACCGTTCGCCGAACTTCGCCGACGGCGTCTTCCAGAACCCGCTCGGGGCCCGGACCAGGCCCTCGGGGTCGATGGCGGAGTTCGCGAAGATCTACTTCCACCGCGAACAGCGGATCCGGCGCACCCCCGGCGCGCCGGTCCCCGTGTACCCGACGACCCTCGCGGAGCTGGCGAAGCCGCCCGCGAGCGGACTGCGGATCACCTGGATGGGACACTCCAGCGTGCTCGCGGAGATCGACGGGCGGCGCGTGCTGTTCGACCCGGTGTGGGGCGAGCGGTGCTCCCCCTTCCCCTTCGCCGGCCCCAAGCGGCTGCACCCCGTGCCCGTGCCGCTGGCCTCGCTGGGCGCGGTCGACGTCGTGGTGATCTCCCACGACCACTACGACCACCTCGACCTGCCGACGATCAAGGAGCTGGCCGGTACGGACACGGTCTTCGCCGTGCCGCTCGGCGTCGGCGCGCACCTCGAGCGCTGGGGCGTGCCGGCCGACCGGCTGCGCGAGCTGGACTGGAACGAGAGCACCAAGGTCAACGGGCTCTCGCTCACCGCGACCCCCGCCCGGCACTTCTGCGGCCGCGGGCTGCGCAACCAGCAGCACACCCTGTGGGCGTCCTGGGTGGTCGCGGGGGACGAGCACCGGATCTACCACAGCGGGGACACCGGCTACTTCCCCGGCTTCGAGGAGATCGGCGCCGAGCACGGGCCCTTCGACGCCACGATGATCCAGATCGGCGCCTACTCGGAATACTGGCCCGACATCCACATGACGCCCGAGGAGGGCATGCGCGCCCACCTCGACCTCCAGGGCGGCGCCCCGCACGGCACGATGCTGCCGATCCACTGGGGCACCTTCAACCTGGCCCCCCACCCGTGGGACGAGCCGGGCGAGGGAACCCTCGCCGCGGCGCAGGGGGCCGGAGCCGCGATCGCCCTGCCGATCCCGGGGCAGCCCTTCGAACCGGGGGCGGCGGACGCCCCCGCGAAGCCGTGGTGGCGGCCCTTCGTGGCCGGCGGCCACGCCGCACCCGAAGTCGCCGTGGCCGCGGTCACCGCGGGCCGGGCGACGGGCGTGATCCGCGAGGAGCCCGAGGCCGTCGGGTCCTGACGGACCGCCGCACGGCACGGGGCGGACCCGGCCGAGGGGCCGCGGCAGGGGTGGCGCCCCCGGGCTCCGGGGGCGCGCGGTCCGCGCCGGTCCCCGGCGGAAGGCGACCCGGGGGATTCGGGCGGCTGTACGAGCGCTCCACCGGGAGCGGGAAGCACCCCCGCGAACTTCCCCAACTGGCCGCCCGGGGCGGGACGGTGCGGTCTAGCGTGGGTATCCGGTGATCAACACCGGGCCCCGGGAACGCTGGGGGCCGGGCCCCACGTACCGAGGACGCCGATGTCCGGACTCCGCGCCGCCCGCCACGCCCCGTCGAGACACGCCGTCACCGGTCCGGGCCGGCAGATACGCCCCCAGCTGGTCCGCGCCGCCGTCCTGCCCACGCTCGCCGCCGCGCTCAGCGGCGCGGCCGCGGTCATCTTCACCCTCCAGCTCGGCGGCGGAGCCGGCGACCGGGACCCCCGGCTCTGGCCGGTGCTCACCGGCTGCGCCCTGCTCGTGGCCGGAGCCCTCGCCGCGGCCCTGCTCGGCGCGCAGCGCGGCGCCAAGGCCGTACGGGACCGGTGCGAGGCGCTGCGCCGCTCCAGCGTGCGCGGCCGCCAGGAGCTGCGCGGCGCCGCCGACCGGCTGGAGCGCGGCGAGGCGCCCGGCCGCCCGGTGCGCGGCGGCCCGACCGGGGCCCCGGCGGGCCCCGACCCGGCGGGGGTGGACGAGTTCTGGCTCCTCGCCCAGGAGCTGCGCGGGGCCCGCGAACAGGCCCACGCGACCCTCGTACGGCTGGCCGGGCCGGCCACGCCGTCCGACAGCGACCGGAAGGTCGAGGTCTTCGTCAACCTCGCGCGCCGCCTGCAGTCCCTCGTCCACCGCGAGATCTCGCTGCTCGACGAGCTGGAGGACACGGTCGAGGACCCGGACCTGCTCAAGGAGCTCTTCCACGTCGACCACCTCGCCACCCGGATCCGCCGCCACGCCGAGAACCTCGCGGTGCTCGGCGGGGCCGCCTCCCGGCGCCAGTGGACCCGGCCCATCGACCTGAGCGAGGTGCTGCGCTCCTCGGTCGCCGAGGTCGAGCAGTACACCCGGGTCAAGGTCGTGCCCCCGGCGGGCGGCAGCGTGCGCGGGCACGCCGTCGCCGACGTGGTGCACCTGCTGGCCGAACTGGTGGAGAACGCCACGGTGTTCTCCGCGCCCGACACGGACGTGGTGCTGCGCGCCGAACGGGTCACCGCCGGGATCGCGGTCGAGGTGGAGGACCGCGGGCTCGGCATGCCGGCGGAGGAACAGCACCGGATGAACGCGCTGCTCGGCGACCCCGACCAGATCAGCGTCCGGCACCTGCTCGCGGACGGGCGGATCGGGCTGTTCGTCGTGTCGGCGCTGGCCCGCCGGCACGGGATCGCCGTGGAGCTCAAGTCCAACATCTACGGCGGGGTGCTCGCCGTCCTGGTGCTGCCCCAGGAGCTGCTGGGCGCGGAGGCGCCGGGCGCCGCCGACGCCGGGGGCTCCCGTGCCACCTCGTGGGGGACGGGCCAGGCCGCGCCGCTCCCGCCGCCGCTGGAACCCGTACGCGTGACCCGGCCCCGCCCGGAGCCGGCCGCCCCGGTGCCGGACGCCTGGCCGACGGGCCCCGCCCCGGCCGCCCCGGCGGGGACCGGCTCCGGCCCCGCGCCCGCGCCGGCGAACGGTGCGGTGCCGGCGAACGGAGCCGTGGCGGAGGCCGGGCCGTGGCCCGCGAACGGGGGCGTGCCCGCGCCCGCGAACGGGGTCGGGGCCGTGGCGGAGGCCGGGCCGTGGCCCGCGAACCGGGCCGTGCCCGCGCCCCGGGCCGGGGGAGGGGCCGCGGTGTCGACGGCGGGTCCGCCCGTGCCGGGGCCCGCCACCGCGGCCCCGGCCGGGGCCGGCGAGCAGGCCGGGGCCGAAGGCGGGCCCGTACCCGCCCCGCCCGAGACCTGGGCCGAGCCGGCCCCCGCGCCCGCGGCCCCGGCCGACGTACAGACCGACCCGGCCCTGCCCGAGACGTGGACCGAGCCGGTACCGGCCGCCCGGGCTTCGGCAGCGGTCGAGGACGTGGTGCAGGAGGCTGCCCCGGCTCCGGGGTGGGCCGAGCCCGTGGCGGCCGCCCGGGCTTCGGCAGCGGTCGAGGCCGTGGTGCGGCCCGGCCCCGCGGCAGGGGACCGGCCCGCCCTGCCCCGGCGGCGGGCGCAGCAGCACCTCGCGCCGCAGCTGCGCGAGGCGCCCGCCCCGCGGCGGGCCCCGGACCCCGAGCCACCCGTACACGACCCCGGCCTGATGGCCGCCTTCCAACGGGGCTTCGGCCTCGCGCAGTCGGAGAACCAGGCATGACCCCGACCCCTCACCCCAGCAAGGAGCGCACCCCCATGGGCGGCGAAGTGGCGACGAAGACCGGCAGCCGGCTCTCGGACCTCGACTGGCTGCTCAGCGGCCTGGTGCAGCGCGTGCCGTACACCCGCAGCGCCGTGCTGCTGACCGCCGACGGCCTCGTGACCTGCGTGCACGGCCTGGACGCGGACAGCGCCGACCACCTGGCGGCGCTCGCGTCCGGGCTGTACTCGCTGGGGCGCAGCGCCGGATCCCGCTTCGCGGACGGCGCGGAGGTCCGCCAGGTCGTCGTCGAACTCGACACCGCGCTCGTCTTCGTCTCGGCCGCCGGCTCCGGCACCTGCCTGGCGGTCCTCGCCGACCGCGAGGCCGACGCCGGGGTGCTCGGCTACGAGATGGCCATGCTCGTCAAGAGCGTACGGCCGTATCTGGCGGCGCCGCCGCGGCGGCCCGTCGCGGACCCGGAGCGATGAGGGGCCGCGCGACGGGCGTTCGCACGAAGGGACGGGACACGCCCTGGCTCGACGACTCGGCGGGCCGGGTGATGCGCCCGTACACCGCCAGCGGCGGGCGGACCCGGCCGGGTGTCGCGCTCGACCTCCTGTCCCTGGTGACCGCGACCGGAGTGCGGCCGCGCGTACCGCTGGGGGCGGAGCACATGCTCGCCCTCCGGCTGTGCGCGGGCGCCGCGGCGGTCACGGTCGCCGAGGTCGCCGGGCAGCTGCGGCTGCCCGCGGTGGTGGTGAAGGTGCTCCTGTCCGATCTGATGGAACACGGGGCCGTCATGGCACAGGCCCCGCGTTTCCCCGGCGGCGGATCCTTCGCCGCCGATGACCGGTCCCTGCTCCGGGCGGTGCTCGATGGCCTCCACAAACGCTTGTGACGCGCCCGCCCCCGAGGCCGCTCCCGCGACGCTGAAGATCCTGGTCGCGGGCGGTTTCGGGGCGGGCAAGACCACCTTCGTGGGCGCGGTGAGCGAGATCGAGCCGCTGAGCACGGAGGAACTGCTGAGCGGCCTCGGCGAGACCGCGGACCCGCTCGACGGGGTCGAGGCCAAGACCACGACCACCGTCGCGCTGGACTTCGGCCGGATCACGCTCGACCGGCGGCACGTGCTCTACCTCTTCGGTACGCCCGGGCAGCACCGCTTCTGGTTCCTCTGGGAGGAGCTGTGCGCCGGCGCGCTCGGGGCGGTGGTGCTCGCCGACACCCGCCGCCTCGCCGACTGCTTCCCCGCCGTGGACTTCTTCGAGCGGCGCGGCATCGGCTTCATCGTCGCCGTCAACGAGTTCGACGGCGGTCACCGCTACGGGCCCGACGAGGTCCGCGAAGCGGTGGGGCTGGGGCCCGAGGTGCCCGTCGTTCGGTGCGACGCGCGCCTGACCAGCTCCGGGACGGGGACGCTGGCCGCCCTCGTCCGCCATCTCCTGTGCACGGCCACGGGGGCCGCATCCAGCAATTCGTCTTCGGAGTCGGGGGAACCGTCATGACGTACTACGAATCGACCGGACACCTGCTGCTCACACCCGTGGACCGGGAGGCGCCCGCGCGCGTCCTGCGGCTGCGGGAACTGGGCCTGGGCGAGCGGGTGGACGCCGAACTGGACGCGTTCGCCCGGCGCGTCGCGAACGTGCTCGCCGCGCCCTACGCGGGGGTCAACTTCATCGGGGAGGAACGGCAGTTCTTCGCCGGGCTGCACCACGCCGCCGAGGCCCCGGCGAGCGACTACCCGGCGCGGGTGCTGGCCCGCGACCACGGCTACTGCCCGCACGTGGTGGTGCGGCGCCGGGCACTGGTGCTCGAGGACGTACGGGACTTCGCGCGCTTCGCGGGCAACGCGGTGGTGGACGAGAGCGGCGTGCGCTCGTACGCGGGCGCGCCGCTGACGGACCGGCGGGGATTCGTGCTGGGCACGGTGTGCGCGGTGGACGTGGTGCCGCGCAGGTGGGGGACGGAGGGCCTCGCCACGGTGAAGTCGCTGGCGGCGGAGCTGGTGGAGCTCCTGCACGCCCGGGAGGACCGGCGGCAGACGGCGTAGCCGGGGGCGGCAGTGCGCTCGGGCGGCGCGGCGGATGTCAGGGGCGGGGTCTACGGTCGTCGCATGGGTACCACCGCGCAGGACGTCCGCACGATCGCGCTGTCGCTTCCGGACAGCAGCGAGAAGCCGGCCTGGGGCATGCCCACCTTCCGGGTGGGCGGGAAGGTCTTCGCCGCGCTGGCCGATGACGACGCCTCGATCGGGGTCAAGTGCCCCAAGGAGCAACGGGCCGGGCTGATCGCGGCGGAGCCGCAGAAGTTCTTCGTGCGGGAGGGCCACGACGACAACTACGCCTGGCTCCGGGTCCGGCTGGAGGCGGTGGAGGACGCGGCGGAGCTGCGCGCGATCCTGATCGACTCCTGGCTCCAGGCCGCCCCGAAGCGGCTGGCCGCGGCCCATCCGGAGCTGGCGGACGGCCGCGCGGGCGCATCCGGCGACGCGGGCCACTGCGGCGGCGAGGGCGACGCGGGCTGAGCACGCGGCGGCCCGGGGGCCGCGCCGCCGTGCCCACGGCGGGGGAGGCGGGGCCGCCGGCGCACGGCCCCGCGTTCCCCCTAGTGCTGTGGCCGGAAAGGTTTGCCGGGGCGCGGCGTCCGGTGCGGTGCATCGCAAGGCGGAGGGCCACGGCTCGTACTGGACGTACGTGCGCGGTCCGACAACGCAGCGAGGTGCCGTGCCGGGCGTCGCGACCCGGTGAACCTTTGCGGTCCCAGCACTAGCGCACGGCCGGGTGCAGGAAGCCGGTGAGGCGCGCGCGCAGCGACCGCGGGTCCAGGCCGTGGGCCGCGGTGTGCTCGTCGATCGTGCCGTAGCGGCGCAGCTCGGCGCGGCCCACACCCAGGCCCAGCACCCGGTGGGGCGTTTCGGCCAGGGCGTCGTTCGCGGCGGCCGTGGAGGTCCCGGCCAGGTAGGGCTCGACCAGGACCACGTCGGCGTTCGCGGCGCTCCGGACGGCCTCGCGCAGCGTCGCGTCGTCGAAGGGGCGCACGGTGGGGGCGTACAGCACGGTGAGGTCCAGGCCCTCGGCCGCCGCCAGGACGTTGTCGAGCAGCGGCCCGACGGCGAGGACCACGCCCGCGCGTCCCTCCCGTACGGTCTGGAACCCCAGGCCCGCCACCGGTCGCGGCGCCGCGTTCGACTGCTGCGAGAGCCGGACGTAGACCCTGTCGTCCCCGGCGGCGTAGGCGTGCCGCAGCAGCGCCTCCGCCTCGTCGCGGTGCCCGGGCACGTGGACGGTCCAGCCGTCCAGGGTGTCCAGCAGTGCCACGTCGCCCGGTGCCATGTGCGTGAACCCGCCGGACGGCCAGTCGTAGCTGGCGCTCGCGCTGACCAGCACGCCGCCCGTGCCCTGGTGTCCGAAGTCCAGCTTGACCTGCTCGAACGGCCGCTCCACGAGGAAGCTGGCGAAGGTGTGCACGATCGGCCGCATGCCGGTGAGGGCCAGGCCGCCGCCCACGCCGACCAGCAGCTGCTCCCGGATCCCGACGTTGACCACCCGGTCCGGATGGCGGCGCTGGGCGGGCAGGAACCCGTCCATGGTGATCTCGGCGAGCACCAGGGCCAGCCGCGGATCCTCGTCGAGCAGGCGCGAGGTGACGGAGATGAATCGTTCCCGCATGGTGTCCATGTACGTCTCGGCTCCCCTACTGCTTCTTCTCGACCCGGGCGACCACGACGTGCGGCCGTCCGGGATGCGGTGCGGTGAAGGCGGCGTGCAGCGCGGCGTGGTCCCGCCCGTCCACGGTGGCCGCGGACCAGCCGGCGGCCTCGAAACGGGCCGCGATCCCACCGGGCCAGCCGTGGGTGGCGGAGTCGTTGTCGATCACCACGGTGTGCAGCCGCTCGAGCCCGGCGGAGCCCGCGTAGGCGAGCGCCTCGTGGTTGCTGCCCTCGTCCAGCTCGGCGTCCCCGATCAGCACCCACACCGCCGGCTCGGCCAGCCCCTGGGCGCGCAGCCCGAGCGCGCTGCCGACGGCGAGCGGCAGCCCGTGCCCGAGCGACCCGCTGCCGATCTCCACACCGGGTATCAGGGTGCGGTCGGGGTGGTGCCCGAGGGGCGAGTCGTACGACCCGAAAGCGGGAAGCCAGTCGACGGGGAAGAACCCCTTCGCGGCGAGGACGGCGTAGTACGCCATCGGCCCGTGCCCCTTGGACAGCAGGAACCGGTCCCGCCCGGGATCCCCGGCGGTCCCGGGCGTCACCCGCAGCACCCGGTCGTAGAGCACCCACAGCACGTCGAGCGTGGAGGTGGCGGCGGGCCCGTGCTTCTCGGCCCCGGTCATGAGGCCGATCAGCCGGCCCAGATCCTCATAGCGGAAGTCCCTGTCCGCGGTTGCCTGCGTCATGAGTGGATCATGCAGCCTCAAGCCTGGTTGAGGTCAAGAACACCCGGCTCCGGACCGCTGACCGGAAAGGTGCGCGCGACCACCCCGCGAAGTGCGGTATTGTTCTCCTGCGCGTTCAACCAGGGGAAACCCCAGGTCAACGGGCATCGGGACGTGGCGCAGCTTGGTAGCGCACTTGACTGGGGGTCAAGGGGTCGCAGGTTCAAATCCTGTCGTCCCGACCATGCGGAAACGCAGGTCGGAGGTCGTTCTCTCATACGTGAGAGGGCGGCCTTTCGTGCGTTCGGCTACCGGCTGCTCCGTGGGCCGTGGGCCTGGAGGAGCTGGTCGACGGGAGCGTGGTCGTCGGTGAGCACTCGGGCACCGCCGACCCAGGACGCGAGGTCTTCGCCGGTGGCGATCTTCCAGCCGGTCTGCCGGGCGTCCAGGGCTGCCTGGGTCGCGCGGAGGTCGACCGGCCGGTCGGAGGCGAGCACCACCAGATTGCCGCCCTCGGGGGCGGAGGCCGGGACGAGGCCGATGTTCGAGGGTTCGCCGACGACGGCGACGTGCTCGAAGGTGCGGCGGATGGTGGCCACTTCGGCACGTGCGAAGGCCATGCCGCCGTGATCGATGAGGTTGGCAACGTACAGGCCGTCGTCGTCGAGCACCCGCCGTACGTCAGCCATCGCCTCCACCGTGGTGAGGTGCCATGGCACGCTGACGCCCCCGAAAGCGTCGCCGACGACGAGGTCACGGCTGCCGGCGCCCAACCGCCGCAGGCCGAGCCTGCCGTCCTCCACCCGTACGTCGATACCCCCTGCCGGTCCCAGGCCCAGGCGGTCGCGGTCGATGTCCACGACCCCGCTGTCGATCTCGGACACGAGGCTGCGCGTCCCGGGCCGAGTGGCCGCGAGGTAGCGGGGGAAGGTGAGCCCGCCGCCGCCCAGGTGATGGGCGGCCAGCGGCTCACCCTCGGGGAACGCGGCATCGACCACCGACGCGAGGGCGCGCACGTACGCGAAGGTGAGGACGGTCGGGTCCTCGATGTCCACGTAGGAGTGCCGCACGCCGTCCAGGACGAGGGTGCGGCCGCTGCCCCGCTCGGGGTCCGCCACGACCCGGGCGCAGTGGTACCTGGTCTCCGTGTCGCAGCCACCGGGCGCGACCGTGGTGGCGAGGCCGCCGGCCACGACCACGAGTGCGAGGGCGGGGGCGCTCCTCCACCCGCGCGTTCGCCACTCGGCCAGCGCCGAGCCGACCACCAGCAGAGTTCCGAGGCCGATCAGGATGCCGCTGACCGGCAGCCGCGCGATGAGGACGAAGCCGGTGAGGACCGTGCCGACGATGGCGCCGACGGTCCCGACGCCGGACAGCCGGCCGACGACCGTTCCGGTCTCGGCGAGGCTGGTGAGACGCAGCTTGGTCACGATCGGCGTCACCGCGGAGAGCAGCGCGCCCGGCACGAGGATGGTCAGGGACGCGATCAGCAGGAGCACGGCCGGCGCCCACTCCGCGGTGGTGCGCAGTACGGCGGGGGTCAGCGCCACCACCGCTCCCGACACCCCGAGCGAGGGGCCGATGAGCCGCCGCGGATCGACCTGGTCGGCGATGCGCCCGCCCAGCCAGGAGCCGAAGGCGATCGCGGTGAGGGCGATGCCGATCACCATGGTGCTGGTCTCGAGGGTGAGGCCCAGGTAGGGAGCCAGCAGCCGCAGAGCGACGATCTCCACCACCAGGACCGCGGCCGACGAACCGAACACGAGCACGGCAGCGGTACGGGGGCCCAGGCCGTGGCCGTGAGGCGTGCCCTCGGCGACGGGCGAGGAGGACGATCCGGTCACGGGCCACATCCTTGCACGCCACGGATCGCCCGCATGCCGAAAGTCCGCATTCCTCCCCGGACATGGCCGCCGGGTGGTGCGGAGCACGGCGTCCGCCCGACGGGGTCCGCGTGGTCCGGCGGATCGCCGGCGGGGTGTGTGGAGAGTGCGTGAACGTGTGGTGATCGGCTGTTGATCGGCCGTAGAGCCGTGCCGTGGACCATCTGCGCCAAGGGGAACAACGGCTCGACGGTCACCACCGGTAGCCGCCGCCTTCGGCGTGCCGTACGGCCGCCCGGGCCCCCGGTCCCCGGTAGTTGGCCAACCCACGGAAGGTGGACGGGCATGCACGGTGTTCAGTTGCTGCACTCGACGGCGGGCTTCGGAGAGCTGCTCAGGGTCCGGCGTGAACGGGTCGGGCTGACCCAGCAGGTGCTCGCCGATCACGCGACCCTCAGCGTCCGGGCGATCCGTGACATGGAGAGCGGGCGGGTGCAGCGCCCCCGGCAGGAGACGGTCCGGCTGCTGGCCGACGCGCTGCGGCTGGAGGGCCGCAGCCGCTCGGACTTCGAGGCGGCCGCGCGCCGGCAGGCCCTCGTCGAGGAACCGAGCGACGAGCCGACCTCCCCGCCGGTCGCCCGGGGCGCCATCGTCGGCCGGGAGCTGGAGGCCGAGGTGCTGACCGACGCCCTCGCCGTGCACGGCGACCGGCTGGTCACGGTGGCCGGACTGGGCGGGGCCGGCAAGACCCGGCTGGTCCTGGAGGTCGCGCGCCGGCTGTACCTCGCCTCCCGGTGGTCGGTGCGCTGGATCGACTGCGGCCGGCTGCCGGCGGCCGGCCTCGAACGCCGTGCGGACCTCGCCCGGGCGATCGGGGAGCGGCCCACCCTGCTGGTCCTGGACGGCGCCGACGCCGGCGTGGACACGGCCCTGCTGGACGAGCTGTTCCAGCGCTGCCCCGGCCTGCGCGTACTGATCACCGCCCGGGTCCCGCAGCCGCTGTCCGGCGGCCAGGTGATCCCGCTCGCCCCGCTGCCCACCCCCGGTCCGGAACTCGACCACGATCCGGTGGCGCTCGCCGAGGTGGGCGCCGTCCGGCTGCTGCTCTCGCACCTGCGCCGGCTGCGCCCCGGCTACCGCCTGGAGTCCGAGGAGGCGCCCGCCATAGCCGCGCTCTGCCGCCAGTTGGACGGCCTGCCCGGGGCGCTGGAGCTCGTGGCCGGCTGGTCGACGGTGCTGTCCCCGCGCCAGCTGGTGGCGCGGCTGGCGGACGGGCCGTTCCATCTGGCGCCGCCGCCGGCCGGGTTCGGCGGCGGAGCGGACGTGGGCGCGGCGCTGGGGGCCGCGCTGGACCGGCTGACGCTCGGACAGCGGGACCTGCTGGAGCGGCTGGCGGCCAGACCGGGGGACTGGTCGGGGGAGGACGCCGTCGAACTGAGCGGCAGACCGCCGCAGGAGTGCCTGGCGGCGGTGCACGAGCTGCTGGCGAGCGGGCTGATCCGCAGCGTCCCGGCCCGCGACGGCGTCCGGTTCACCGTGCTGAACCTGTGCCGGC
Organism: Streptomyces sp. NPDC048270; assembly: GCF_040652335.1. Lineage (NCBI taxonomy): Bacteria > Bacillati > Actinomycetota > Actinomycetes > Kitasatosporales > Streptomycetaceae > Streptomyces > Streptomyces sp. NPDC048270. Next base: position 201,443 of record NZ_JBEZLV010000007.1, on the reverse strand, counting down.
GCCTGTTCGGGGCCGGTGCGTATCCGGCGCTGGCCGCCGCGAGCTGAGCCCGTCCGAAGCACCGGCCTGGACCGATACTGCCCGGTTCCTGCCGGGCGAGCTGCCGGTCCGGCGTCCTGATCCTCCCTAGCGTTCTGTCCACGGTCCGGGCGAGCCGGACACCCGGACACCCGGTTGGCCCTGGCGCCCCGGGGACCGGAGGCCCGCCACTTCCCGGGTCTCCCCACCACCTACCGACACAGAGGGTTTGCGCCGTGGAGCAGCATGCCGTGGAGCAGCACGGAAAGGCCGAGCCGACCGGTCTGGACGTCGTCGTGACGACCATGGCCTCGGACTCGCACACCTGGAACCTGGTCTTCCTCCAGCTGCTGCTGGAGGAGCTCGGCCACCGGGTCACCAACCTGGGCGCGTGCGTCCCGGACGAGCTGCTGGTCGCCGAGTGCCGCCGGATCGAGCCGGACCTCATCGTCCTGAGCAGTGTCAACGGGCACGGTTTCCACGACGGGCTGCGGGTGATCGCGGCGTTGCGGGCCTGCCCGGAACTGGGCCGCACGCCGACGGTGATCGGCGGGAAGCTCGGGATCGCGGGCTCCGGCACCCCCGCCAGGCAGCGGGAGCTGATGACGGCGGGATTCGACGGGGTCTTCGAAGAGGGCGGCTCCGTACTGGACTTCCACTCCTTCATCGGCTCACTATCCGGCGGACCCCGGACGCTGCCTGCCGGCCCCCAAGCGCTGTCCGCCGCTCCCCAGGCGTCGCCGGCCGGCCCCAAGGCGCTGCCCGCCGGGTCGGGGGTGCTGCTGTGACGGCCTCCGGCGGCGGCGCGGGCGACGCCCTCAGCGCCCGCCCGGAGGCCCCGGCCGCCCCCGCGTCCGGCTTCGGCGCCTTCGTCGCCCGTGCCCGGGCGGCGGGTGACCTGGTGGTCCAGCCCAGGATGGGCATGGCCGACCCGCTGCGGATGCGCGACGGCCTGCTCGCCACCCGGGACGCGGACGCCGTCACCGTCGGCACCATCACCCTCGACAGCTACACCCGCACCGGCGACTACGCGGCCGCCCGGCGCGCCCTCGCCGAGGGGGTCGGCCTGAACGGCTACCCGATCGCCACCCACCCCGCGGACACCACCCGCGCGGTGCTGCGGGGCGTCGCGGGCGCGCGCTTCCCGGTGCAGGTCCGGCACGGTTCGGCGCTGCCGGAGCACATCGTCCGCGCGCTGCTGGCGCTCGGCCTGGACGCCACCGAGGGCGGTCCGGTCTCGTACTGCCTGCCGTACAGCCGGACGCCGCTGCGCGAGGCGGTCGCCAACTGGCAGCGGAGCTGCGAACTGCTGGTCAGCGCGGCCGAGTTCGGTGCGGAGCCGCACCTGGAGACGTTCGGCGGCTGTCTGATGGGGCAGCTCTGCCCGCCGAGCCTGCTGGTCGCGGTCAGCGTGCTGGAGGCGCTGTTCTTCCGGCAGCACGGGCTGCGCTCCCTCTCGCTCAGCTACGCGCAGCAGGCCGATCCGCGCCAGGACGAGGAGGCGCTCGCCGTGCTCGGGCGGCTGGCCGGCGAACTGCTGCCGGACACCGACCACCACATCGTCCTCTACGCCTACATGGGCGTCTTCCCGCGCTCGCCCGGCGGGGCACGGCTGCTGTTGGAGGACGCGGCCCGGCTGGCGGTGCGGGCCGGTGCGGCCCGGCTGATCGTCAAGACCACCGCCGAGGCGCACCGGATCCCGACCGTGGGCGAGAACGTACGGGCGCTGGAGACGGCCGCGGCCGCCGCCGCCGAGGAGCGCGCCGGCCGGGGGCAGGCCGCCGTCCCCGGTGCGCGGGTCCAGGACACCGGCATCGAGGCGGAGGCGCGGGCGCTGATCGGCGCCGTGCTGGAGCTGGACACCGACATCGGCCGAGCGCTGGTCCGGGCCTTCGCCGCCGGCTATCTGGACGTCCCCTACTGCCTGCACCCCGACAACGCCGGCCGGGCCCGCACCTCGCTCGCGCCCGACGGCCGGCTGCTCTGGTCGAGCGTCGGGTCGATGCCGATCGCCGGCCTGGCGGAAGCGGGCCCGAGGCCGCCGATCCTGGGCTCGGCCGGGCTGATCTCGGCGCTCTCCCAGGTCCAGCGGACCTACGACGCCCGCGCCGAGGCGCGACCGGCCGTCGCAGCCGGCCCCGGCACACCCCGCACGTCCGTAGCGCGCGGCGCGTCCGCAGCACGCGGCGCGTCCGCAGCGCCGGGCGCGTCCGCAGCGCCTCGCGCCTCCGTAGCGCCCGACGCGTCCGTAGCGCCTCGCGGCTCCGTAGCGCCCGGCGCGTCCGTGCCGCCCTGCCCTTCCGTACCGCCCCTTACACCCCTGCCGCCCCGCACGACGCCCACGCCACGACGAGAGTTGGGACGCACCCCATCATGACCACCGACGGGCCCACGGCCTTCGCACCGATCCCGGACCCCGGCCGCCACCTGACCGCCCCGACCACGCGCAGCGCGCTGCGGATCCAGCACCAGCTCCTGTCCGCCGCCCGGGAGTTCCTGCGGGGGCAGGGCTTCACCGAGCTGCTCCCGCCGATCATCGGGCCGGTCACCGACCCCGGCTCGCGCGGTTCCAAGCAGGTCGACGTCGACTTCTACGGTCACCGGTACAAGCTGATGACGAGCGCCATCCTCTACAAGCAGGCCTCGCTGCTGGCCTTCGACAAGATCTTCTGCATCGCCCCCAACGTCCGGCTGGAGCCGCTGGAGACCGCCGGCACCAACCGCCACCTCGCCGAGTTCCACCAGCTCGACGTGGAGGTGGCGGGGGCGAGCCGGGACGACGCGGTCCGGCTGGTCGAGGACCTGGTGGTGCACATGGTCGACAGCGCGGTCCGCGAGCTGCCCAAGGACTTCGCCGGACTCGGCCGGGACCCCGCCGCGTTCACCGAGCTGCTGAAGGGCTCCTTCGGCCGGATGCGGCACGCCGAGGCGGTCGCCGAACTCCAGGGGCTCGGGCACCCGCAGAGCCCCGACGCCGAACTCGACTGGGAGGGCGAGGCGTTGCTCTCCGCCCAGCGCGACCGGCCGTTCTTCGTCACCGACTACCCGAAGGGCTCGCGCGGCTTCTACGACCGGGAGGACCCCGAACAGCCCGGCCTGCTCCGCAACTTCGACCTGATCGCGGCCGAGGGCTACGGCGAGCTGTGCAGCGGCAGCCAGCGCACCAACGACTACGCGGAGATCGTCACCCGGATCCGGGAGACCGGCGAGAACCCGCAGAAGTACCGCTGGTACCTGGACCTGGTCCGTGAAGGCGTCCCCGGCAGCGCCGGATTCGGCATCGGTGTCGAGCGGCTCACCCGCTATGTCGCGGGGCTGGACGCGGTCTGGCAGGCCGCGGCCTTCCCGAAGGTGGCGGGAGTGGTGTCGCCGTGAGCGACCTCTCGGCGCCCGGTTTCCCCGAGGAGGAGGTCCGCCGCCGCGCCCGGGCCGGGGCGGCGGCGGCCTTCCCCCCGCCCGGCGAGTACGGCCGGGTCCTGTTCGGTGCGGAGCACGGGGACGGCCGGGACCCGGACGGCGGGCGGGACCCGCTCGACGCGCTGCGGATCGTTCCGCCGGTCTTCATGCCGCAGCGGCTCGCCCGGCTGATCGACCTCGGTCGTGAGCCGGATTACCGGGACGTCGAACTGGGCACCTCCATCGGTGGATTCCACTCGACGCTGCCGGTGTACGTGTCCGCGCTCGGCTCCACCCGGGCGGCCGGCGGCGATCTCGGCCTCGCGCTCAGCCGGCAGGCGGGCGCACTGGGCCTCCCCATGGTGATCGGCGAGAACGTCGTCCCGGTGAACGGATACGGGCGGCTCGGCGAGGCGGCGGACCGGGCACTGCTCGGCCGCCTCCGCGCCTACGCCGGTGAACTGCCGGACGGGCAGGGCGGGGTCGCCGTCCAGCAGTCCACCGAGGACGCCGACGCCGAGGTGTGGAACCTCGTCTACAGCGACCCTGCCGCCCTGCCCCTGCTCGAATCGGGGCGGCTGGCCTTCGAGTTGAAGCTCGGCCAGGGGGCCAAGCCGGGCCTCGGCGGGATGACCGTGCTGGACGCCGAGGCGGCCGGCCGGCTCGGCAACCGGTACGGGCTCGACGAGGTCTTCGGCGACGGCCGGGTGCTGCGCTCCAGTACGCCCGGCACCTTCACGGCGGAGATCCTGCGCCAGCAGATCCGGCTGATGCGCAACAACTTCCCCCGGGCCCGGGTCTGGGTGAAGCTGCACCCCGGCCGGGACGTGGCCGAGGCCGCCCGGGTGGCCGCCGAGGCGGGAGCGGACGCCGTCACCGTGGACGGCGCCGAGGGCGGCACCGGCTGGGCGCCCGGGGCCTTCCCGACCCAGGTCGGCCTGCCGCTGGCGGAGTGCCTGCGCAGGCTGGCGCTCGCCGGCCCCCCGCCCTGCCTGCTGGTGTCCGGACGGGTCTGGGAGGGCGGCCGGGCGGTGAAGAGCCTCGCGCTCGGCGCCCGGGCGGTGGGTCTGGGCCGGGCGGCGCTGCTCGCCGCGGCCGAGGACCCGCAGGGCGGGCTGATCCGGTTCGCCGAATGCCTCGCGCTGGAAATCCGGCTTCTGGTCAGTGCGCTCGGAAAATACGCGCCGGCCGCGCTGGACCGGGACGACGTATGGTCGCAGGATTTCCCTGGAATTCTCGCCGCCGGATAACCGAAAAGCCGTTCACCCCAGCCCGCCGAGGCGCCCGCGTGCGCCCCGGCGGGCTGCTCCCTTTTGGGTAACACGGCTGCTCAACCGGCAGTTGAAACTGCCGTCGGTCTTCCCCGCATTCTGCCGATCGGCCCTGCGGCGCCGCCCTATCGTCGAGACCACTACCCGCAGCGTCGTTAATTCATCGGGGTTGGATGATGGAATCTCGAGATGTGCCTTTCATATCCGTCGCACGCCGGTTCCCGGACCGCCCGGCCCTACGGCTCGGCGCCCGGACCGTGGCCTACCGGGAGCTGGACGAACTGAGCGGCGCCCTCGCCGCCCGGATCGGCCCCGGGCGGACGGTGGCCGTCGCCGGCCGGGACCGGGTCGACCACGTCGTCGGCCTGCTCGCCGCCCTGCGCGCCGGCGCCACCTACCTGCCGCTGGACCGGGAGGCGCCCGATGAGCGCAACCGCTGGATCCGTGAGGACGCCGGCGCCACGCTCGCCTATACCGACGGTGAGCTGGTGGAGGCCGACGGCCCCGCCGCACTGGCGGGCGCGCCGGAGCCGGACCGGCGCGGCCGCGAGTCCGCCGCGGGCTACCTCGTCTACACCTCCGGCACCACCGGCCGCCCCAAGGGCGTGCACGTCCCGCTCACCGCGCTGGCCGGCCACCTGGCCGCCGCCGTCGAGTGCTTCGGCCTCACCGAGGACGACGTGGTGCTGCACTTCGCCCGCCCGACCGTGGACGTGGCCGTCGAGCAGGTGCTCACCGCCCTCTCGGCCGGCGCCTGCATCGTCGTTCCCGAGGAGGGGCTCCTCGCCCCGGCAGCCCTGCTGGCCTTGCTGGACACCGAGGGCGTCACCGTGGCCAACCTCGCCGCCGGCTACTTCCAGGAGGTGGTGGCCGCGCTGCGCGAGGACGCCCGACCGCCGCGCGCCCTGCGCCTGATGATCTCCGGCAGCGACCGGCTGCACCCGGACGCGGCGGCCCGCTGGTGCGCCGCCACCGGCGTGCCGCTGCTGAACGCCTACGGGCCGACCGAGACCGTCGTCACCGCCACCGTCCACGGGCCGGCGGGCCCGGAGGCGGCGCAGGGCGACACGGTCCCCATCGGCCGCCCGCTCGGCGAGCGCCGCGCGTACGTGCTGGACGACCGGCTGCGGCCGGTACCGCCCGGGGCGTCCGGGGAGCTGTACCTCGGCGGGCGGCTGCTGGCCTCCGGCTACCACGGCCGCCCGGGCCTCACGGCCGGCCGGTTCGTCGCGGACCCCTTCGCGGCGGAGCCGGGCGCCCGGATGTACCGCACCGGGGACATCGTCCGCAGGTCCGGTACGGACGCCCCCCTGGAGTTCGTCGGCCGCGCGGACCACCAGGTGAAGATCCGCGGCTTCCGGGTCGAACCCGGTGAGATCGAGCTGGTCCTCGCCGGCCACCCCGACGTCGCGGGAGCGGTCGTGGTCGCGCACGAGGGCCGACTGGCCGCCTACGCGACCGGCACCGCCCCCGACCCCGCGCGGCTGCGCGCCTACCTGGCCGAGCGGCTCCCCGAGCACATGGTCCCGGCGACCGTCACCCCGCTGGAAGCCTTCCCGCTCACCGCCGGAGGCAAGGTGGACCGGGCGGCGCTCCCCGAGCCCCAGGCCGCGCCCGAGGCACCGGGCTCCGGCCGGCGCCCGCCCCGCACCCCCGCCGAGCAGCTGATCGCCGCCGTATGGGCGGACGTCCTCGGGGTTCCCGAAGTCGGCGCCGACGACAACTTCTTCCACCTGGGCGGGGATTCGCTCACCGCCGTACGCGTGGTCGGCCGGGTCTACGACGTGTTCGGCATGATCTCCCCGTACACCATCTTCGACGCGCCCACCCTCGCCGAGTTCGCCGCCGCGGTCACCGCCGCCTCGGATTCCGGCGAGCGCCCGGCCCTGAACCGGACCGGTGCCACCCGGGCGCCGCTCGCGAACTTCCAGCGCGGGCTCTGGTTCCTGGACCAGTGGAACCCGGGAGCACCGACCTACATCGTGCCCTGGGTGTTCCGCTTCGCCGGACCCGTCGACCCGGAGCTCCTGCGGCGGGCCCTGGCCGGCGTGGTCGAGCGGCACGAAGCGCTGCGCACCACCTTCGAGCTGGGCGAGGAGGGCCCCCGGCAGGTGGTGCACCCCTCCGTCGAGCTGCCGTTCTCCGTCCTGGAGACCACCGCGGAAGCCGTGGACGGCCTGCTCGCCGAGGCCGCGCTGGCGCCTTTCGACCTGGAGGCCGGCCCGCTGGTCCGCGCCCACCTCTACCGCACCGGCGGCACGTCCACCCTGCTGCTGCTCTGCCACCACATCGTCTGGGACGAAGGATCACTGCCGGTCCTGGAGACCGAACTGGCCGCCCTCTACGAGGCCCTGGCCGCCGGCCGCCCCGCCGCCCTGCCCGAACTCGCCGTCCAGTACGCCGACTACAGCACCTGGCAGAGCCAGGACGACACGGCCGAGCGGCAACTCGCCCACTGGCGCGAGCACCTGCGCGACGCACCCACCGAACCCCCACTGCCCACCGACCACCCCCGCCCCGAACTCCAGGCCTTCCGCGGCGCTTTCCACCGGTTCGCGATGCCCCGCCCGGTCGCCGAGGCCGTCCGGGCGGTGGCCCGCAGTGAGGACGCGACCCCGTTCATGGTGCTGCTCGCCGGACTCGCGCTCACCCTGCACCGGCGCACCGGCCGGCGCGACCTGGTGATCGGGTCGCCGGTGAGCGTGCGCGGCCGAGCCGAACTCGACGCCCTGATCGGGTACTTCGTCAACCTCCTGCCGCTGCGCGTCCGGTTCGACGAGACCATGGACTTCCGCGATCTGGTCCGGCACGTCCGGGAGGTGGCCATCGACGGCTACCGGCACCAGGAGGCGCCGTTCGACGCCATCGCGGGCGCCGTCATGGAGGAGCGCCCCGACGACCGCGCCGAGGACCGCAACCCGCTCTGCCAGGTGCTCCTGGAGCTGCACCCGCTGGACAGCCGCCCGCTGAACATCGGCGGTACCGAGGTCACCCGCGAGCTGCACTCCAACCCGGTCTCCCGCTTCGACCTGTCGATCTCCGTCGACGACCGCGGCACCGACTTCACCGGCCGCTTCGAGTACGACTCCGACCTGTTCGACCCCGCCACCATGGCCGAGCTGTGCGAGGCCTGGCTGGGCACCCTCGCGGCCGCCGTCGAGGCGCCGGTGCACGCCCTGTTCGAGGACCGGGCCGCCCGGGACCCGCACGCCCTCGCCCTGGTCTGCGGCGAGGACCGGGTGGACTACGGCACGCTGAACGAGCGGGCCAACCGGCTCGCCCACCACCTCGGCGCTCTGGGCATCGGCCGCGGCGACACAGTCGCCGTCCTGGTCGAGCGCGGACCCGATCTGGTGACCGCCCTGCTCGCCGCGCTGAAGGCCGGCGCCGCCTACACCCTGCTCGACCCGGACTTCCCGGCCGAGCGGCTGTCCGGCGCGGCCGCCGACTGCGGCGCCGCCCTGCTGGTCACCCACCGCGACGCCACCCCGCCGTTCCCGGTCGCCCGCCACCTCGACCTGGACGCCTCGGCCGCCGCCGTCGCGGACCGTCCCGGACACGATCCGGGTCTGCCGGTCACGGCAACCGACCTCGCCTGCGTAATGTTCACCTCCGGATCCACCGGCCGGCCCAAGGGCGTCGCCGTCCCGCACCGCGCCCTCACCACCACCTACCTCGGCCAGGACTACGCCCGCTTCGGGCCCGACGAGGTCTGGCTCCAGTGCTCCCCGGTCTCCTGGGACGCCTTCGCCCTGGAGCTGTACGGCGCACTGGCCTTCGGCGGGGTGTGCGTGCTCCAGCCCGGCCAGCGTCCCGACCCGCAGGCCGTCGCCGCGCTCACCCGCCGCCATGCGGTCACCCAACTCCAACTCTCCGCAAGCCTGTTCAACTTCCTGCTGGAGGAGTTCCCGGAGACCTACGACGACCTCAAGGTGGCCTTCACCGCCGGTGAGCGGGCCTCCGTCACCCATGTCGGCAAGGCGCTCGACCAGTACCCGGACCTCGTCGTCGCCAACGGCTACGGGCCCGTCGAGAGCCTCGGACTCACCACCTGCCACCGCGCCACCCCCGAGGACGCGGCCGGCGCCTCCATCCCCATCGGCCGCGCACTGCACGGCAAGGCGGTCCACGTACTCGACGAGCGGCTGCGCCCGGTCCCGGACGGCGCCACCGGTGAGCTGTACGCCGCCGGCGGCGGCCTGGCCCTCGGATACGTCGGCCGGCCCGGGCTGACCGCAGAGCGGTTCGTCGCCTCCCCGTTCGGGGCGCCCGGCGAGCGGCTCTACCGCACCGGCGACCTCGGCCACCGGACGGCGGAGGGGATCCTGGAGATCACCGGCCGGATCGACGACCAGGTGAAGATCCGCGGCTTCCGGGTCGAGCCCGGGGAGATCGAGGACGCGCTCACCCGCCACCCGTCCGTGCGGGAGGCCGCCGTCACCGTCCACGAACCCGCCCCGGGCGACCGCCGGCTCGCCGCGTACGCCACCCTCGTCCCCACCGCCTCCGGAGCCCCGGTACCCGGCCCCGACGCACTCCTCGACCACCTGGCCGCGCTGCTGCCCGAGCACATGGTGCCCGCCACGCTCGACGTGCTGGACGCGCTCCCGCTCAACCAGAACGGCAAGGTCGACCGCCGTGCCCTGCCCGCCCCGGCCGAGCGCCCGAAGGCCGCCGCGGCCGACCCGCTGACCCCGGAGCAGCGGCTGGTGGCCGACGCCGTCCGCGCCGTCCTGGGGCTGGCCGACGGCCTCGGTCCGGACGCCGACTTCTTCCGGATCGGCGGCAACTCGCTGGCCGCCGTCCGCGTCGCCATGCGGCTCTCCCAGCAGACCGGCACCAAGGTCCCGCCGCAGGCGGTCTTCCGCGGCCGGACGGTCGGAGCCATCGCCGAACGGCTGGCCCCGCGATGACGCGACACCCGGACCGCCCGCCCGCCAGCCCATCCCCGACCGAAGGGAACGAGGCCGTGAGCCCGTCCGCCGACCTGCCCGCCACCCCGTCGGGTGCTCCGACCGCCACCCCGCCGGGTGCTCCGACCGCCACCCCGTCGGGTGCTCCGACCGCCACCCCGTCGGGTGCTCCGACCGCCTTCCTGCCGGCCGGCCTGACCGCGGAGGTGCCTGCTGATCCGACCGCCTTCCTGCCGGCCGGCCTGACCGCCGACCTGGCCGCCGACCCGGCCGCCGCCCTGGCCCCCGGCCTGCCCGACGGGCTGGTCCGTACCGCGCCCGTCCCGGGCCTCCAGCGCGGCCTCTGGTTCCTCGACCGGTGGAACCCGCAGGCCGCCACCTACACCACGCCCTGGACGTACGACGTCACCGGCCCGCTCGACCTCACGCTGCTCCAGCAGGCCCTCGACGGCGTGGTCGCCCGGCACGAGACGCTGCGCACCACCTTCGCCCTGTACCCGGGCGGCCCGCGCCAGTACGTCCACCGCACCCTGGCCGTGCCGCTCGCCGTCACCGACCTCCGCGAGCTCCCCGAACCCCGACGCGGCGGCCGCGCCGAGGAGCTGATCGCGGAACGGTCCGCCGAACCCTTCGACCTGACCGCGGGCCCGCTGCTGCGCGCCGAGGCGTTCCGGCTCGCCGACGACCGCACGACGCTCCTCTTCGTGGTCCACCACATCATCTGGGACGGCTGGTCGGCGGAGCTGTTCGACCGCGAACTGGCCGAGTTCTACAACGCGTCGGCCGAGCACCGGGCACCGGTCCTGCCGGAGCTCACCACCCAGTACGCCGACTGGGCGCAGGAGGAGCAGCACACCTCGTACGAGGAGCACCTCGCCCACTGGAAGCGGGCCCTCGACGGCGCCCCCACCCTGCTGGAGCTGCCCGGCGACCGGCCGCGGCCGGCCGAGCGCAGCCAGCGCGGAGCCACCGAGCCGTTCGGCCTGGCCCCCGGCGCCGCGGCCCGGGTCCGGGAGCTCGCCGAGCAGGAGGGCGTCACCCCGTTCACCGTCCAACTGGCGGCCTTCGCCCTGCTGATGGGCCGCTGGACCGGCGCGGACGACCTGCTCGTCGGCACCCCGGTCACCACCCGCAACCGGCCCGAAGTCGCGGACCTGATCGGCTACTTCGTCAACCTGCTGCCCCTGCGCGTCATACTCGACCCCGGTGCCACCTTCCGCGCGCTGCTCGCCGACCTCCAGGACCGTGCCTTCGACGCCTTCGGCTACCTCGACGTCCCCTTCGACCAGCTGGTCGACCTGCTCGCCGCCGACCGCACCCCCCAGCACCCGCCGCTGGTCCAGGTGGTGTTCGGCGCCCACGGCGAGGACCGCACGCCGCCGGCGCTCGGCGCCGCCACCGCCGAGCGCACCGTCCGCTCCAACGGCACCAGCAAGTTCGACCTCACCTGGTCCGTCTTCGAGGGCGCCGACGGCGGCGAACTGCGCGGCGAGGCCGAGTACAGCAGCGACCTCTTCGACGCCGACACCGTGCGCCGCCTCGCGGCCGACTACGCCGACCTGCTGGACGCCGCCCTCGCCGACCCGGACGCCACCGTGCTCCGGCTCACCTCCGCCGGCCCCTCGCACCGCCCGGCCCGGCTCGACCCCGGCCACTGCCTGCACCACCTCTTCGAGCGGGCCGCCGACGCGTACGGCGACCGGCCCGCCGTGAGCGACCGCGACGGCACCCTCGGCTACGCCGAACTCGACCGCCGTGCCAACCGGCTGGCCCACGCCCTGCTCGCCCGAGGGGTGCGGCCGGGCCACCGGGTCGGGCTGCTGCTGGAGCGCACCGCCGCCGTGCCGGTCGCGATCCTGGCCGTGCTCAAGACCGGCGCCGCCTACGTACCGGTCGACCTCGCGGCCCCGGCCGACCGGGCGGCCCTGGTCTTCGGCGACACCTCCGTCACCGTGGTCCTCACCGACCGGCCCGACCGCGCCCCCGAGGGCCCCTGGCAGACCCTCGACCTCGACGCCCGGGCCGAGGAGATCGCCGCCCACCCGGCCGTCCGGCCCCCCGCCGCCGGCCGCCCCGGTGACCTCGCCTACCTCATCTTCACCTCCGGCTCCACCGGCCGCCCCAAGGGTGTCGCCGTGGCCCACGAGCACGTCAGCCGCCTCCTCGACTCCGGCCGGAACCACTTCGGATTCGGGCCGGACACGGTCTGGACGCTGTTCCACAGCTACGCCTTCGACTGGACCGTCTGGGAGCTCTGGGGCGCCCTGCTGCACGGCGCCCGCCTGGTCGTCGTACCCCACCTCACCAGCCGCGCGCCCGAGGAGTTCGCCGGCCTGCTCGAGGAGGAAGGGGTCACCCACCTCTGCCTGACCCCCTCGGCGCTGCGGCAGCTCGAACCGGCCCTGCGCCGCCGTCCGAGAGCCCTGCCCGCCCTGCGGTGGATCATGCTCGGCGGCGAGGCGCTCGACCCGGGCGTGGTCCAGCGCTGGCACGAACTCGATCCGCTGCCGCCCGCCCGGCTGTGCAACCTCTACGGCATCACCGAGACCACCGTCCACGTCACCCTCCACGACGTCGCCGAGGGCGGCGCGGGCTTCGAACGCAGCCTGGTCGGCGAACCCATGCCGCACCTCACCGCGCTCGTCCTCGACGACTGGCTGCGGCCCTGCGCCCCCGGCGTCCCCGGCGAGCTGTACATCGGCGGCGGCAGCCTCGCCCACGGCTACTGGGGCCGCCCCGGCCTCACCGCCGGCCGCTTCGTCGCCGACCCGTACGGACCGCCGGGCGCCCGGCTCTACCGGACCGGCGACGTCGCCAGACGGCTGCCGGACGGCGGGATGGAGTACGTCGGCCGGGCGGACTTCCAGGTGAAGCTGCGCGGCTTCCGGATCGAGCTCGGCGAGATCGAGAACGCCGTCGCCGCGCACCCCGGGATCGACGCCTGCGCGGTCACCGTCCACGAGGACCGGCTCGCCGCGTACGTCACCGGGTGCTCCCCGGCAGAACCCGGGGACCTGCGCGCCTTCCTCGCCCGCTCACTGCCCGAGTACATGATCCCCGCCGGCTTCACCGTGCTGGACGCGCTGCCGCTCACCGTCAACGGCAAGGTCGACCGGGCCGCGCTGCCCGCCCCCGACCGGGTCGCGCCCACCCAGGCCGCCGGCCGGCACGTCGAGCCGCGCACACCGGAGGAGGAGCTGTTCGCCGGCGTCTGGACGGACGTCCTCGGGGTCGGCGGGATCGGGGTCCACGACGACTTCTTCCACCTCGGCGGGGACTCCATCCGCGCCGTCCAGCTGGCCGGCGCCCTGCACGACCGGGGCTGGCAGGTCACCCTGCGGGACGTCTTCAACGCCCCCACCGTCGCCGAACTCCTGCCGCTGGCGCGCCCGGTGGCCGCCGATCCGGCCGCGGACCGGCCGTTCGCGCTGATCGACGAGGAGGACTGGGCCGACCTGCCGGCCGGGATCGTCGACGCCTACCCGATGGTCTCGATGCAGCTCTCCATGGTCTTCCACATGGAGGTCGCCGGAGGCACCGACAGCTACCACAACGTCAACTCCTACCGGATCACCGGAGACCTCGACGAGAGCGCCCTGCGCCGCTCGGTCGAGGAGGCGATGGCCCGGCACGCCGTGCTGCGCACCGGCCTCGACCTCTCCGGCTACGGCGAACCGCTCCAGCTGGTGTACGGATCGCTGCCCGTGCCGGTCGAGTTCGCGGACCTGCGCGGGGTGCCGGAGCCGGCACGGGACGACAGGATCCGTACCGTCTTCGAGCACCACCGGGACCGGCCCTTCGACCTCGCCGAGCCGCCGCTGTTCCGGATCACCGTCCAGCGGCTGGCCGACGACGCCTTCCAGCTCACCATCTCCGAGCACCACGCCATCCTCGACGGCTGGAGCTTCACCTCGCTGCTCACCGAGATCCTCGAACGGCACACCGCGATCGCCGCCGACCCGGCCTCCGCGCCCACCCCGCCACCGCGCACCGCCTTCCGCGACTTCGTCGCGGTGGAACGGGCGGCCGCCGCCGACCAGGAGTCCCTGGCGTACTGGCAGCGGCGGCTCGACGGGGCCACCGGCCAGCTGTGGCCCGGCAGCGAGGACGTGCACGAGCTGCCGCGCACGGTGGAGCGGGTCCTGCCCGACGCCCCCGGGCAGCTGCGGGCGGTCGCGGACGCGCTCGCCGTCCCGGTCAAGTCGGTCGCGCTCGCCGCCCACCTGCACGCCCTCGCCCGGATCACCGGGCGCCGCCGGGTCACCACGGGGCTGGCGATGAACGGCCGGCTGGAACGGCTCGGCGGTACCGAGGTGTACGGACTGTTCCTCAACACCGTCCCGCTGGTCGCCGAGCCGGACGCGGACGACCTGGCCGCGCTGGTGCGGCACGTGCACCGCGAGGAGCTGGACATGATGCCGCACCGGCGGGTGCCGTTCGCCCGGCTGGCCCGGATGATGGCCGACACCGCGCTCGACAGCCAGTTCGGCTACCTGAGGTTCCACGCGCTGGGCCGGCTCAGCGCGGCCCGGATCGAGGACGGCCGGATCGGCTGCGAGCCGACCCTGAGGCACGAGCCCAACAGCTTCGCGTTCGGCGCCTCGCTGATCCAGGACCCGGTGTCGCAGCGCGTGCTGCTCGCCGTGGACCACCAGCGCGCGCTGGTGGACGACGCCGCGGCGGAGGAGTTCATCGACGCCTACGCGACAGCACTGGCCCGCCTGTCGGCCGACACCTGACGCCGCCCCCGCCCGGGCGGGTGCCCCGGCGGCCCGCCGCTCGGCCGCGCGGGCCGTGTACGGAGCCGTACGCCCGCCGCACCCGGCGCGGCGCGGGCCGTGTGCCGGAGCCGTACGCCTGTCGCGCCCGGCCGCGTGGTCCGTGTACGGAGCCGTACGCCCGCCGCACCCGGCCGCGGAGCCCGGCACGTCGGCACCCGCCGCCGACCCGGCCCCGCGCACCGTCGGCCGGCCCGTCCGCCCGCCGTGCTGCCGACGGCGGACGGACGGACCGGGCTCATGCCCGGGCGGATCCGCCCGGGCATGGGCAACCGCAGCGCCGGCCCGCCTCCACCCGGGGACCGGAGCCACCCGCCGCAGGCTGCGCCGCCTGGGGCGGGCGGAGCCCGAACTTGGCCGCTGGCCGGTCTGGTTCGGGGTGCGGAGCCCTTCGGGGACGGCGGCCCGGCCCGGCCCGGCCCGGCCCGGCCGGGGCCGGGCGACCGCCCTGTCGGCCGTTCGCCGAACGGCGGGCTGGGGGTGCGGGGCCGCCCTGGGGCCACTTGGCGCCGGACTCGCACCGGGCAACGCCCGGGCTCGGGCGGCGCACCGGCGGCGGCCCCGAGAGGGGCCGGGCCGGCCGGGCCTGGCGTCTGCCCTGTCGGCCGTTTGTCGCACGGCGGGCTGGTGGTGCGGGGCCATCCTGGGCCACCTGGCGCCGGACTCGCACCGGGGCAGCGCCCGGCCTCGGGTGATGCACCGTCGGCCCCCGAGGGGGCCGGGCCGGCTCGGGTCCGGGTGCGGTGCCGATGCGGTAGGCCGCCTGCCTGGGTCGGGGTGGCGCCGGACCGTTCGAGCTCCGCGTCCCGTCGGGCGTTGGTCTAACGGCCTGGGGGTGCGGGGCCCGTGCCGCTGGGCTCGCACCGCGGCAAACGTCCCGTCGGCGCCCCAAGGGGGGCCGGACCGGCTTGGGCTGGGGGCTGTGCTCCCGCCGTCGCCGCCCCGCCGATGGCGGGGGTCGGCGCCGAACTCGGCCGCTGACCGGCTGGTTGCGGGTGCGGAGCCCGATGGGGGCGGCGCACCGGCGGCCTCGAAGGGGGCTGGGCCGGCTCGGGCGGGGTGTGGTGCCGATGCGGCAGGCCGCCTGCCCGGGGCGGGTGGCGCCGGACCGTCCGAGCTCAGCGTCCCGTCAGGCGCTGGCCGAACCTCCGGGCCGGGGGCGCGGGGCCCGTGCTGGGGCCGCGTGCCACTGGGCTCTCACCGGGGCAACGTCCCGTCGGTGCCCCGACGGAGGCCGGATCGGCTTCGGCCGGGGTGCTGAGGCACCCGCCGCCGGCCGACCCCGCCGACATCGGGGTCGGCGCCGAACTCGGCTGCCGGGCGCAGTGGTTCGGGGTGCGGGAGCCCGACTGGGGCGGCGTGCCGACGGCCCCGAAAGGGTCCGGGCCGGCTCGGGCGGGGCGTGGTGCCGATGCGGCAGGCCGCCCGCCTGGGGCCTGTGGCGCCGGGCCGGTCCGGGTGCCGGACCCGTCAGCAGTTGGCCGTGCCGGGGGGAGGGGCGTTCATGGCCGGGGCGGTGTGAGCCGCGCCCGTCCGGGGCCGGGGCTGTACCGCAGGTCGGTTGCCGCCGGGGTGCGGGTCGGCTCGTTCCGGGGGCGGGGCCTGCACCGCAGGCCGGTTGCCGCCGGGGTGTGGGTCGGTCCGTTCCGGGGGCCGGGCCCGTACCGCAGGTCGGTTGCTGCCGGGCGCGGGTCGGCCCGTTCCGGGGGCGGGTCCGAATCGGAGGTCCCCCGCCGTCGGCCGGCCGGCGGTCGGGCCGTGGGTCCGGTGGGGACCGTGACGACGTACAGCGTGATCCATGCAGCCATACATCCATCCATTCCAGCATCCGAACATCGAGGAGCCCGCATGACCACCTTCGCCGAGCCGGCCACCGTCACCACCACCCCGCCTCCCGCCGCCGCCCCCGGCCTGCTGGCCCGTCTGGCGGAGGTCGTCGCCGGTCAGCCCGGGCGGGCCGCGGTGCACGCCGTCGACGGGAGCCTGGACTTCGCCGCGCTGGAACGGCGTACCGCCGCCCTGGCCCGCGCCCTGCGGGCGCAAGGGGTCCGGCGGGGGGACCGGGTCGGCGTCCACCTCGCCCGCACCTGCGACCTGCCGGTCGCGCTGCTCGCGACCTGGCGGGCCGGCGCCGCGTACGTCCCTCTCGACCCGGCCTACCCGGCCGAGCGGATCGCCTTCATGGCCGCCGACGCCCGCCTCGCGGCCGTGGTCAGCACCGACGCCGCCCCGCCCGTACCCGCCGGGGTCGCGGTGGTCCGCCCGGACGCCGACGCCCCGGAACCGGACACCGGCGGGCCGGCGGCCGGGTTCACCCCGCACCCGCTCGACTCCGCCTACGTCATCTACACCTCCGGCTCCACCGGCCGCCCCAAGGGCGTGGAGGTCCCGCACGGCGCGGTCGCCGACCTCGCCGCCGCCCTCGAACTCAGCGGCGCCTACCGTCCCGAGCCGGGCGTCGTGGCCTGGAACGCCAGCGTCTCCTTCGACGCCTCCGTCCAGCAGTGGATCCGGATCTGCCGGGGCGACACCCTGGTGGTGATCGACGACGCCCGGCGAGCCGAACCGGCCCTCCTCGTCCGGCTGCTCGCCGAACACGGCGTCACCGACCTGGACCTGACCCCCTCGCACTGGCAGCTGCTCCGCGAGCCGCTCGCCGGCGCCCGCGTCCCGCGGCTGTTCATGGGCGGCGAACCGGTGCCCGCCCGGACCTGGCGCGAACTGGCCGACGCCGGTATCGACGCGCTCAACCTGTACGGGCCCACCGAGTGCACCGTCGACGCGATCACCACCCCGGTCACCGGCCCCGGCCCGCACCTGGGCGAGCCGCTGCCCGGCGTCCGCGTCCACCTGCTCGACGGCCGGCTCGCCCCCGTGACGGCAGCCGGCGCGGTCGGCGAGCTGTACCTGGCCGGGCCCGGCCTGGCGCACGGCTACCCGGGCCACCCGGGCCTGACCGCGGGCCGGTTCGTCGCGGACCCGTTCGCACCGGAGCCCGGCGCCCGGATGTACCGCACCGGCGACCAGGCCCGCCGCTCCGCCGAAGGCCTGCTGGAGTACGTGGGCCGGGTCGACCGCCAGGTCAAACTGCGCGGCTTCCGCATCGAATTGGGCGAGGTGGAGCACGCGCTGGGCGCCCTGCCCGGGGTGGGCGCGGCCGCGGTCACCGTCCACGAGGCCGCCCCCGGGGACCACCGGCTGGCCGGCTACGTCACCGGCGCCGCCGTCCGCCCCGCCGACCTGCTGGCCGAGCTGCGCCGCACCCTGCCCGCCCACCTGGTGCCGTCCACGGTGACCGTGCTGGACGCGCTGCCGCTCACCCCCAACGGCAAGGTCGACCACCGTGCCCTGCCCGCCCCGGCGGCGGCGCGGGCCGCCGGACCGGACGCGGCCTCCGGAACGGACGCGCGGGGCGGGGTGGACGAGCAGGTCGCGGAGGTCTGGCGCACCGTGCTCGGCGTGCCCGACGTCGAGCCGACCGACAGCTTCCTCGGCCTCGGCGGCCACTCGCTCGCCGCCCTGCGCGTCGTCCACCTGCTGCGCCGCAAGCTCAACGTCGAGCTCCAGCTCCGCGACCTGCTGGACGCCGATGACCTGGCCGGCTTCACCGCCGCCGTCCGGCGCGCCGCCGCGGCCGGTCCGGCCGCCGTACGCCCCGCCCTCACCCCCCGTCGGGAGGCCGTCCGATGACCACCGTGACCACCGTGACCGCCCTGACTGCCCGGACCGCCGTGACCACCGCGCCCAGCGCACCCGCACCCGCACCCGCCCCGCGCACCGCCCGTCCCCGGATCGAGGGCGACTGGCTCCTCGTCCCCGCTCCCCAACCCCAGCGCCCCGTAAGGCTGTTCTGCTTCCCGCACGCCGGCGGCGACGCCCCCGCCTACACCCCGCTGGCCCGCGCGCTGGCGCCCGTCGCCGAGGTCTGGTCGGTGCGCCCGCCCGCCCGGGGCGGCCGCGGCCGGCATCCGATGCCCCCGGACTTCGACGCCTTGACGGCCGCCGTCGCCGAGGCGCTGACCCCGCACCTGACCGGCGGCGCCGGCGGCAGGTTCGCGTTCTACGGACAGAGCCTCGGCGCCCTGCTCGCCTACGAGGTGGCCCGTGCGCTGCCCGCCGACCGCCGCCCCGAGCTGGTGGTCGTGGCCGGCGCGCCCAGCCCCGCCGAGTGGGCCGGGCGTACGTCCAGGGACCTGGACGCGCCCGAACTCCTCAGGCTGACCGGTCTGGAGGAGGTGGTCGGATCCGATCCGGGCCTGGCCGAACTGGCCCTCGGGGCCATCCGCACCGACCTCGCCGTCAGCGCCACGTACCGCCACCGCCCGCACGCGCCGATCGGTTCCGCGATCCACGCCCTGGCCGGCGCCGACGACCCGATGCTCGCCACCGCCGGCCTCACGGGCTGGGCCGCCCACACCCGGGGAGCGTTCGGCCACGGCGTCGTCCCCGGCGGACACCTCCTCGCCACCGTCGACCGACCCGGCCCGGCCGACCTCCTGACCGCGCTCCTGTCGGGCCGTCAGGCACCCGTCCCGTCCCACCACACCCCCAGGGAGCAGTGATGCTGACCAGCACCGCCACCGCCACCGCCACCGCCGCCGGCACCGTCGACCTCACCGACCCCGACCTGTGGGCCCGGCCCGACACCCCGGCCCTGATCGCCGAGATGCGCCGCGAGGCTCCCGTCCACCTCACCGACACCGTCGACGACGGCCCCGTCTGGTCGGTGCTCACCTACCGGGAGTCGGCGGACGTGCTGCGCAACGCGGCCGTGTTCAGCTCGGAGTCCGGCTCGCTGCTCGGCTCCGGGGAGGGCAAGGTACCGGTCGGCTCGGGCCGGATGATGGCCCTCACCGACCCGCCCCGCCACCGCGACCTGCGCGCACCCGCCAACCCGTTCTTCTCGAAGGGCGGGGTGCGCGGCGCCGCCCGCTCGATCGTCGAACGGGCCGGCGAGCTCTTCGACCGGGCCGTCGAGCAGGGCGAGGCGGACCTGGTCGACGTGGTCTCCGCACTGCCGCTCGCCGTCATGTGCGACCTGCTGGACGTGCCCGAGAAGGACCGCGACATGGTGGTCCGGGTCTGCGACGCGGCCTTCCTCGGCAGCACGCCGGAGGAGCGCCGGGCCGGGCACCAGCAGCTGATCCCCTACCTGCTGCACCAGGTCATGCTGCGCCGCTCCGACCCGCGCGACGACCTGATCTCCATGATGGCCACCTACAAGGTCGGCGGGCGGCTGCTGCCGATCGAGGACGTGGTGCTCAACCTGGACAACATCGTGGTCGGCGGTGTCCAGACCGTCCGCCACACGGCGGCCATGGGCCTGCACACGCTGGTCCAACGCCCCGACCTGTGGCAGAAGTTGCAGCGCGGCGAGGTCTCCATGGACTCCGCCGTGGACGAGCTCCTGCGCTGGACCTCGGTGGGCCTCCACACGCTGCGCACCGCCACCCGGGACGTCGAGCTCGGCGGCAGGCAGATCCGCCGCGGGGACCGGGTCGCGGTCTGGGTGTGGTCCGCCGACCGGGATCCGGAGGCCTTCGACCAGCCCGAGGAGATCCGGCTCGACCGCTCGCCCAACAAGCACCTCGCGCTGGGCCTGGGCGCCCACTACTGCATCGGAGCCCCCCTGGCCAAGGCCGAGCTGAGCGCCCTGTACGCGGCCGCGCTGGAGAAGGCGGCCCTCATCGAGCCGACCGGGCCGGTCCGCTACAACCGCTCGATCATCAACTTCGGCCTGGACCACTTCCCGGTCCGCCTCACCCCGCGCTGACCGGCCGCCCCCGGCGCGGCTTCGAAGCGACGAGGCGTCGGGGCGGCGGCAGCCGGACGCCGAGGCGCACGCCGCAACTGCCGCTCACCTGCCGCACCTTGTGCCGCAGCCGCCCGTCCGGCGCCCCTACCTTCGAATCACACCCCAGCACACCTCTCACCCTGCGGAGACCACCATGAGCAACCCCTTCGAGGACGACAACTCCGGCTACCTGGTCCTGGTCAACGACGAGAACCAGCACTCGCTGTGGCCGGTCTGGATCGACGTGCCGGCCGGCTGGACCACCGTCCACGGCGAGGCCGGCCGCCAGGAGTGCCTCGACTGGATCGAGGCGAACTGGACCGACATCCGCCCGGCGAGCCTGCTCGCCACCCTCGACCAGCGGTGAGCGCCACCATGCCGACCTGGGAGCTGAACCCGGGCCGCCCCGCCCTCGCCCGGGTGCCGGCCACCGCGGACCTCGCCGAGGCCTGCGCGTGGCTGCGGGAGAACGAGGCCGCGCTGACCGCCGCCCTGCACGAGCACGGCACGATCTTCCTGCGCGGGCTGCCCGTGGCGGGGAGCGCGGACGTCGCCGCCGTCCGCGACGTGCTGATCCCCGAGCCCACCCCGTACCGGGAGAAGGCCACCCCGCGCAGCGACTTCGGCAACGGCGTCTTCTCGTCCACCGACCTGCCGCCGGCCCAGTCGATCCGGATGCACAACGAGAACAGCTACACCCTGACCTTCCCCGGCCGGTTGCTGTTCGCCTGCCTCACCGCGCCCGGGAGGGGCGGCGCCACGCCGACCGCCGACGTCCGCAAGGTGCTCGCCGCGCTCCCCGACCACTTGGCGCAGCGGGGCCGGTCCTCCGGCTGGACGCTCACCCGCAGCTACTCGGACTACCTCTCGCTCGGCTGGCGCACCGCCTTCGGGACCGAGGAGCGCGCCGACGTGGAGCGGTACTGCCGGGAGAACGGCATCGCCTGGGAGTGGCAGCCGGACGGCAACCTGCGCACGAGCCAGCTGCGTTCGGCCACCATCCACCACCCGCACACCGGTGAGGAGGTCTGGTTCAACCACCTGGCCTTCTGGAACGAGTGGTCGCTCGACCCGGACATCCGGGAGGCCATGGTCGAGGAGTTCGGCCCGGACGGGCTGCCGTTCAACACCGGTTTCGGCGACGGCGAGCCGCTCACCCGGGAGGACGTGGACGCCCTCAACGCGGCCTACGACGCCGCCACCGTCCGCGAGCCCTGGCAGGCCGGCGACGTGATGCTGGTCGACAACGTGCTCTGCGCGCACGGCCGCGACCCGTTCGGCGGCGACCGGAAGATCGCCGTCGCGATGGGCCGCCCCGTCGACCTGCCGGACTGCCGGCCCACGGTGCACCCGACCACCGCAGTCCCCGCCTGAGGCACCCGAACACCATCCACGCCGTGACGTGAGCAGAGGAAGCACCGTGATCCCGGTTTCGTACGCACAACAGCGTCTCTGGCTGATCGACCAGATCGAAGGGCCGACCGCGCTCTACAACCTGCCGTTCGCGGTGCGCCTGCGCGGCACGCTCGACACCGCGGCGCTGCGCGCCGCGACGGCGGACGTGGTCGCCCGGCACGAGGCCCTGCGCACGGTGTTCCCGGTGGCCGGGGGAGTCCCGGTGCAGCGGATCCTGCCGTCGGCGGAGGCGGAGTTCGCCTTCGAGACGGTGGACTGCGCACCGGACGACTACCCCGCCCTGCGGGACCGCGCCGCCGCCCACGCCTTCGACCTGAGCTCCGAACCGCCCTTCCGGATCACGGTCTTCACGCTCACCCACGCCCGACCCCACGCCGGGCCCGCCGCCGAGCACGTACTGCTCCTCGTGCTCCACCACATCGCCGGCGACGGCTGGTCGCTCGGCCCGCTGCTGCGCGACCTCACCGAGGCGTACACCGCCCGCCTGGACGGTCACGCCCCCGACTGGGAGCCGCTGCCGGTCCAGTACGCCGACTACGCGCTCTGGCAGCGCGAAGTGCTCGGCGAGGAGGACGACCCCGAGAGCCTGATGAGCCGCCAGCTCGCCTACTGGCGGGAGCTGCTGGCGGGTCTGCCGGAGGAGCTGGAGCTGCCGGCGGACCGCCCCCGCCCGCCCGCCCCGACCGGGGCCGCCGACGCCGTGGCGTTCGGCTACGGGCCGGAACTGCACGCCGCGCTGACCGGCCTGGCGCACAGCCACCGCGCCACCCTGTTCTCCGTCCTGCAGGCCGGCCTCGCCGCACTGTTCACCCGGCTCGGCGCAGGCACCGACATCCCGCTCGGCACCGGCGTGGCCGGCCGCTCCGACGAGGCGCTGAACGACCTGGTCGGCTTCTTCGTCAACACCCTGGTGCTGCGCACCGACACCTCCGGAGATCCCACCTTCGCCGAACTCATCGGCCGGGTCCGGGAGTCCCAGCTCGACGCCTTCGCCCACCAGGACGTGCCGTTCGAGCGGCTGGTCGAGGAGGTCAACCCGGCCCGCGCCCTCGGCCGCCACCCGCTGTTCCAGACCCTCCTCGTGCTCCAGAACCACGAGGAGGGCGAACTCGGCCTGCCAGGCATGGAGTCGGCGCCCGAACCGCTCGGCCTGCGGGTCGCCAAATTCGACCTCAACATCGGCGTCACCGAGCGGCGCACCCCCGACGGCGCTCCCGACGGCCTCACGGGATCGGTCGAGTACGCGGCCGACCTCTACGACCGCGCCACCGTCACCACCCTGTTCGAGCGCCTGGGCCGGCTGCTGGCCGCCGCGGCCGCCGACCCGCGGGCGCCGATCGGCACCCTCGACATCCTCGCCCCCGAGGAGCGCGGCCGCCTGCGCGACGAGTGGAACGCGACCGCAGCCCCCGTCCCGTCCGGCTCGCTGCCCCAGCTGTTCGAGGCGCAGGCCGCCCGCACCCCGGACGCGACGGCCCTGGCCCACGACGGCGGCGCCGTCGGCTACGCCGAGCTCAACGCCCGCGCCAACCGGCTGGCCCACCACCTGATCGCGTCCGGCGTCGGCCCGGAGTCCCCGGTCGCCCTGCTGATGGAGCGCTCCGTCGACCTGGTCGTCGCCACCCTGGCCGTGCTCAAGGCCGGCGGCTGCTACGTCCCGATGCACGCGAGCCTGCCGCCGGAGCGGATGGCCCAACTGCTCGCGGACACCGCCGCCCCCGTGCTGCTGACCGACCGGCCCGACCCGGGCTTCCCGCACACCGCCGTCGTGGTCCGGCCCGGCGACGAGGCGGACGCGCCGGCGCACGACCCCGGCCTCGCCGTCCACCCCGACGCGCTCGCCTACGTGATGTTCACCTCCGGCTCCACCGGCACGCCCAAGGGCGTCGCGGTCCGCCACCGCGACGTCGTCGGCCTCGCCGCCGACCGCCGCTGGCAGGACGGCCGGCACCGGCGGATCCTGCTGCACTCCCCGCACGCCTTCGACGCTGCCACCTACGAGCTGTGGACGCCCCTGCTGTCCGGCGGCACGGTGGTCGTCGCCCCGCCCGGCAGCCTGGACGCCGCCGCCCTGCACGCCGTCACCACCCGGCACGCGGTCACCGCGGTCTTCCTCACCAAGGCCCTGTTCGACCTGGTCGCCGAGCAGGCCCCGGAGACCTTCCGCGCCCTGCGGACGGTCTGCACCGGCGGCGAGGCCGCCTCCGGCACCCTCATGCGGCGGGTCCTCGACCACTGCCCCGACCTGCTGCTCGCCCACGTGTACGGGCCCACCGAGGCCACCACCTTCGCCACCCACCACCCGCTGGCCGCCGCCGACCTGGCCGGGCCCCGGCCGCCGATCGGCGCCCCGCTCGACAACATGCGCGCCCACGTCCTCGACGCCCGGCTGCAGCCCGTCCCGCCCGGCGTCCCCGGCGAGCTGTACGTGGCGGGGGCCGGCCTGGCCCGCGGGTACTGGCACCGGCCCGCGCTGACCGCCGAGCGCTTCGTCGCCGACCCGTACGCGCCGGGCGAGCGGATGTACCGCACCGGCGACCTGGTCCGCCGCCGGGCCGACGGCGCGATCGAGTTCCTCGGCAGGATCGACGGCCAGGTGAAGCTGCGCGGCTTCCGGATCGAGCCGGGCGAGATCGAGGCGGTGCTCTCGGGCCACCCGGCCGTCCGCCAGGTCATCGTGATCCCCCGCGAGGACCGGCCCGGCGACACCCGGCTGGTCGGCTACTGCTCGGTGCACGGCTCCGCCCTCGCGGACGATCCCGAACTCGGCGCGCAGCTGCGGCGGTTCGCTGCCGAGACGCTCCCCGGCTACATGGTCCCCTCCGCGGTGGTGGTCCTGCCGGCCCTGCCGCTCAACGCCAACGGCAAGGTGGACCGGCGGGCGCTGCCCGCTCCCGAGACGGGCGCCGCGGACGCCGACGGCCGCGCCCCGCGCGACGAGCGCGAGCAGGCCCTGTGCACGCTCTTCGGCGAGATCCTCGGCATCGACGACATCACCATCGACGACGACTTCTTCGAACTCGGCGGCCACTCGCTGCTGGCCACCCGCCTGGTCGGCCGGGCGCGCACCGAACTCGGCGCCGAACTCGCCATCGGCGACCTCTTCCAGGCCCCCACCGTCGCCGACCTCGCCGCCAGGCTCGCCACCGAGCCGGCCCGGGCCGCCCTGCGCCCCGAACCCCGGCCCGAACGCCTGCCGGTCTCCTTCGCGCAGCGCCGGCTGTGGTTCCTCGGCCAGGCGGAGGGCCCCGCCGCCACCTACAACGTCACCCTCGCCCTGCGGCTCACCGGGCCGCTGGACGCGGCCGCCCTGGAACGCGCGCTCGGCGACGTCGCCGCCCGCCACGAGAGCCTCCGTACGGTCTTCGGCGAGCACGACGGCGTGCCGTACCAGCGGGTGCTGCCCGAGCCCCCGGCCCCGCTGCTCACCGTCACCGACCGACCGGTGGGGGAGCTGGTGGGCCACACCTTCGACCTGGCCGTCGACGTCCCCCTGCACGCGTACCTGCGCCGCGAGTCGCCCGAGGGGCCCGAGTCATCCGAGTCGTCCGAGCCGTCCGAGGAGCACGTACTGCTCCTGGTGATGCACCACATCGCCAGCGACGGCTGGTCGCTGCGGCCGCTCTTCCGCGACCTCGCCGAGGCCTACACCGCCCGGCTCGGCGGTGAGCCGCCGGTGTGGGAGCCGCTGCCGGTGCAGTACGCCGACTACACCCTGTGGCAGTACCGGACGCTGGGCGCGGACACCGACCCGCAGTCCCCGCTCTCCCGCCAACTCGACTACTGGCGGCAGGCGTTGGCCGGCCTGCCGGACGAGCTCGAGCTGCCGCTGGACCGGCCCCGCCCGCCGGTCGCCGGCCACCGGGGCGACGTCGTCCCGCTGGAGCTGGACGCGGACCTGCACGCGCGGCTCGCCGAGCTGGCCGCCGCGAGCGGAGCCACCCTCTTCATGGTGCTCCAGGCCGCCTACGCCACTCTGCTGCACCGCTTCGGCGCCGGCGACGACCTGCCGATCGGCACCCCGCTGGCCGGCCGCCTCGACCCGGCCCTCGACGAGCTGGTCGGCTTCTTCGCCAGCACCCTGGTGCTGCGCACCGACCTCGCCGGCCGGCCCACCTTCGCCGAGCTGCTGGCCCGGGTCCGGGACGCCGACCTGGCCGCCTACGCGCACCAGGAGGTGCCCTTCGAGCGGCTGGTCGAGGAGCTCAACCCGGCCCGCACGCTGGCCCGGCACCCGCTCTTCCAGGTGATGATCGCCTTCGACAACACCGCGGGCGGCGGGCCCGAGTTCCCCGGGACCCGCACGGCCTACGAGCCCCTCGGCCTGCCCACCACGGCCTTCGACCTCACCCTCAACCTCTCCGAGCGCCACCACCCGGACGGCGCCCCGGCCGGCCTCGAAGGCGGCCTGGAGTTCGCCACCGAGCTGTTCGAGCGGACCACCGCCGAACGGCTCGCCGAAGCCCTGCTGCGCCTGCTGGCCCAGGTCGCCGAAGACCCGCACCGCCCGGTCGCCGAGCTGGACGTCCTGGGCGAGGCCGGCCGGTCCGCGCTGGCCGAGTGGCACGACACCGCCCGGCCCGTCGGGGACCTCCTCGTCCCGGAGGCCTTCGCCGCCCAGGTGGCCGCGACCCCGGACGACACCGCCCTGGTCTTCGGGGAGACCCGGCTCACCTACGCCGATCTGGACGCCCGCGCGAGCCGCCTCGCGCACGGCCTGACCGCCGCCGGCGCCGGCCCGGAGGACGTGGTCGCGCTCGCCCTGCCCCGCTCCGCGCAGTCCATCGTCGCGGTCCTCGCCGTGCTCAAGGCCGGCGCGGCCTTCCTCCCGCTGGACGCCGAATACCCCCGCGACCGGATCGCCCACATGCTGGCCGACGCCCGCCCGGCGGCCGTGCTCACCGCTGCCGGCTGGCCGCTGCCCGAGGTGCTGGAGGGCTTCGCCGTCCTGGACGCCGACGAGCGGACCTGGGCCGACCGGCCCGCCGACACGCCTCCCGTCCGCGTCCACCCCTCCAACGCCGCCTACGTGATCTACACCTCCGGCTCCACCGGCCGCCCCAAGGGCGTCGTGGTCCGCCACGGCGGGTTCGCCAACCTGCTCGCCTTCCACCGCGGCGAAACCATTCCCGCCGCCCGACAGGCCCGCCCCGGGCGCAGGTTCACGTTCGCCCAGAGCGCCTCGCTGTCCTTCGACACGGCCCTGGAAGCGCTGCTCTGGATGGTCGCCGGCAACGAACTCCACCTGCTCGACGACGACCTGCGCCGCGACGCCGCCGCGATGGTGCGCTACGCCGAGCGGTCCGGCGCCGACGTCCTGGACGTGACCCCCGGCCAGGCCGAGCGGCTGGTCGAGGAGGGCCTGCTCGACCGCTGCCGGCCGGCCCTCCTGATGATCGGCGGAGAAGCCCTCGGCCAGAGCCTGTGGGCCTGCCTCACGGCCGCACCCGACACCGTCGTGCTCAACATGTACGGCCCCACCGAGTGCACCGTCGACGCACTGCACCACCGGCTCTCCGCGGACCCCCGCCCGCTCATCGGCCGCCCGCTGCCCAACCTCCGCGCGCACGTCCTGGACGCCGGCCTGCGGCCCGTCCCGCCCGGCGTCCCCGGCGAGCTGTACCTGAGCGGCGCCGGGCTGGCCCGCGGCTACCTGGGCCGCCCGGGGCTGACCGCCGAGCGCTTCGTCGCCGACCCGTTCGCCCCGGGGGAGCGGATGTACCGCACCGGCGACCTCGCCCGGCGCCGCCCGGACGGCCGGGTCGAGTACCTGGGCCGCACCGACCACCAGGTCAAGGTGCGCGGCTTCCGGATCGAACTCGGCGAGATCGAGACCGTCCTGGCCGCCCACCCCGACGTCCTGCAGGCCGCGGTGCTGCCCCACCAGGAGGGCGCGGACGGGGCCGGCACCCGGCTCGCCGCCTACGTCGTGGCGCGCACCCCGCTCGACCCGGCCGAGCTGCGCGCCCACGCGGCCGCCGCCCTTCCGGACTACATGGTCCCGGCCGCCTTCGCCACGCTCGAAGCGCTGCCGCTGGGCGTCAACGGCAAGCTCGACCGGTCCGCACTGCCCGCCCCCGACTTCGCGGTGTCCACCGGCGGACGGGCGGCCCGGACGGCGCGCGAGGAGATCCTCTGCGGCCTGGTCGGCGAGGTGCTCGGCGTCACCGGCCCGGTCTCGGTCGACGACGACTTCTTCGCCCTGGGCGGGCACTCGCTGCTCGCCACCCGGCTGCTCAGCCGGGTCCGTGCGGTGCTCGGCGCCGAACTCGGCATCCGGGACGTCTTCGAGGCGCCGACGGCGGCCGGCCTGGCCCAGCGCCTGGACGGCTCCGCGGCCCGGCTCGCGCTGACGGCCGGGCAGCGCCCCGAGCGCCTGCCGCTCTCCTCCGCCCAGCAGCGGCTGTGGCTGATCGACCGCATGGAGGGGCCGAGCGCCCTCTACAACATGCCGCTCGCGCTGCGCCTCACGGGCCCGCTCGACCCGGCCGCCCTGAAACTCGCCCTCGGCGACCTGGTCGCCCGGCACGAGATCCTGCGCACCGTCATCGCCGAGCACGACGGCGAGCCCCACCAGCTGGTCCTCGCCCCCGGCGAGGCCGCGCTCCCGGTCGAACCGCTCGACTGCGCACCGGAGTCGGTGGACGAGGAGGTCGAGCGGGCCGCCCGGCGCCCCTTCGACCTGGCCGCGGAACCGCCCGTACGGGTCACCCTGCTCCGGGTGGCGCCCGAGGAGCACGTGCTGGTCCTCGCGCTGCACCACATCGTGGGCGACGGCTGGTCGATGGGCCCGCTGCTGCGCGACCTCACCGACGCCTACACCGCCCGCGAGGGCGGCTCGGCGCCCGACTGGCAGCCGCTGCCCGTCCAGTACGCGGACTACGCCCTGTGGCAGCGCGAGCTGCTCGGCGACGAGGACGACCCCGACAGCCTGGTCTCCCGCCAGCTCGCCTACTGGCGCGACACCCTGGCCGAACTCCCCGAGGAGCTCACGCTCCCCGTCGACCGGCCGCGCGGAGCCCGCGCCGACCACCGGGGCGACCGGGTCGCCCTGCCCATCGGCGCCGAACTGCACACCGCGCTCGTCGAGTTGAGCCGTGAGCACCGGGTCACCCTGTTCATGGCCTTCCAGGCCGGGCTGGCCGCGCTGCTGACCCGGCTCGGGGCCGGCACCGACGTGCCGATCGGCTCGGTGGTCGCCGGCCGCTCGGACGAGGCGCTGGACGACCTGGTCGGCTTCTTCGTCAACACCCTCGTCCTGCGCACCGACACCTCCGGCGACCCGACCTTCGCCGAACTCCTGGGCCGGGTCCGGGAGACCGGGCTCGGCGCCTACGCCCACCAGGACGTGCCGTTCGAGCGGCTGGTCGAGGAGCTCAACCCGGCCCGCTCGCTGGCCCGCCACCCGCTCTTCCAGGTGGCGATGGTGCTCCAGTCCAACTCCGGGGCCGAGCTGGAGCCGGCCGGCCTGCGCGCCGAGGCGCTGGCGGCGGACACCGGAGTCGCCAAGTTCGACCTCAACGTGACCCTGGAGGAGTTCCTCGGTCCGGACGGCGAGCCCGCCGGACTGGACTGCGCGATCGACTTCGCCACCGACCTCTTCGACCGGGAGACCGTCGAGTCCCTCGCCGCCCGCTTCGGCCGGCTGCTGACGGCGATGACGGCCCGGCCCGAGGGGCGGATCGGCAGCGCCGACCTGCTGGCCGAGGGCGAGCGCGCCGGACTCCTCGGCGGCCACCGGCCGCTGCCCGCCGAACTGCCCCTGGTCCCGGACGCCTTCGCGGCCCAGGCCGCGGCCACGCCGGACGACACCGCCCTGGTCTTCGGGGAGGCCCGGCTCACCTACGCCGAGCTGGACGCCCGCGCGAGCCGCCTCGCCCACGGACTGCGGGCCGCCGGCATCGGACCCGAGGACGTGGTCGCGCTCGCCCTGCGCCGCTCGGTGGACACGGTGGTCTCCCAGCTCGCCGTGCTCAAGGCCGGCGCGGCCTTCCTCCCGCTGGACGCCGAATACCCGCTCGAGCGCACCGCCCACATGCTGGCCGACGCCCGCCCGGCGGCCGTGCTCACCCACACCGGCTGGCCGCTGCCCGAGGTGCTGGAGGGCTTCGCCGTCCTGGACGCCGACGAGCGGACCTGGGCCGACCGGCCCGCCGACACGCCTCCCGTCCGCGTCCACCCCTCCAACGCTGCCTACGTGATCTACACCTCCGGCTCCACCGGCCGCCCCAAGGGCGTCGTGGTGAGCCACGGTTCGATCGCCGGGCTGCTGGCCGCCCATCAGGCGGAGACCTTCGCGGGGCCCACCCGGACGCACGGCCGGCTGCGCGCCGCGCTGACCGCCTCGCTCTGCTTCGACGCCTCCTGGAACAGCCTCCTGTGGATGGTCGCGGGCCATGAGCTGCACCTGATCGGCGAGGACCTGCGCCGCGACCCCGCCGCCCTGGTCCGGCACCTGCGGGCGGCGGCTGTCGACGCCGTCCAGTTCACCCCCACCTACGCCGAACAGCTCATCGCCGAAGGCCTGCTGGACCAGCCCGCACCCCGCGTGGTGCTGCTGGGCGGCGAACCGATCGGCCAGGCCCTGTGGACCCGTCTGCGCGAGGCTCCGGCCACCACCGGCCACAACCTCTACGGCCCCACCGAATGCACCGTCGACACCCTGCTCCAGGCGTACGGCGACTCGGAGCGCCCCACCATGGGCCACACCGTCCTCGGCACGCGCGCCTACGTCCTGGACGAGCAGCTGAACCCCGTCCCCGCGGGCGTCCCCGGCGAGCTGTACCTCGCCGGCGACAGCCTCGCCCGCGGCTACCTGGGCCGTCCGGCGCTGACCGCCGAGCGCTTCGTCGCCGACCCGTTCGCGCCGGGGGAGCGGATGTACCGCACCGGCGACCTGGTCCGCCGCGGCCGCGACGGCCGGATCGACTACCTGGGGCGGACCGACCACCAGGTCAAGATCCGCGGTTTCCGGATCGAACCCGGCGAGATCGAGCACCTGCTGACCCGGCACCCGGCGGTCCGCCAGGCCGTGGTCGCCCCGCACGAGAGCCCGGACGGGGACCGCCGCCTGGTCGCCCACTGCGCGGTCACCGCACCCAGCCCCGAACTCTCCGTGGAACTGCGCAGGTTCGTGGCGCAGACACTGCCCGCCCACATGGTCCCGGCGGCGGTCGTCACCCTCGACGCGCTGCCGCTGACCGGCAGCGGCAAAGTCGACCGGCGCGCCCTCCCCGCCCCCGACTTCCGGCTCTTCGCCGGCGGCAGGGCCGCCCGCACGGCGCGGGAGGAGCTGCTCTGCGGCCTCCTCTCCGAGGTCCTCGGGGTGCCGGGACCCCTCTCCGTCGACGACGACTTCTTCGCCCTCGGCGGGCACTCGCTGCTCGCCATGAGGCTGGTCAGCCGGGTCCGTGCGGTGTTCGCCGCCGATATCGACGTCCGGGACGTCTTCGAGGCGCCCACGGTGGCCGGCCTGGCCCAGCGCCTGGACGGCGCGGGGAGCCGGCTCGCCCTGACCGCCGCCGAGCGCCCGGAGCGGCTTCCGCTCTCCTTCGCCCAGCAGCGGCTCTGGCTGATCGACCGCATGGAAGGCCCCAGCCCCCTCTACAACCTCCCGCTCGCCCTGCGCCTCGCCGGCCCCCTCGACCCGGCCGCGCTCGAACTCGCCCTCGGCGACCTGGTCGCCCGGCACGAGATCCTGCGCACCCTGATCACCGAGCAGGACGGCGAGCCCCGGCAGCGGATCGTCCCGGCCGCCGAGGCCCGGGTGCCCTTCGACCGCCGCACCACCCCGCCCGCCGACCCGGCGGCCGCCCTGACCGAGTGCACCGAGACCCCCTTCGACCTGGCCGCCGAACTCCCCGTACGCGCGCACCTCTTCCCGCTCGACTCGGACGAGCACCTGCTCGTGCTCGTCCTGCACCACATCGCCGGCGACGGCTGGTCCATGGACCCGCTGCTGCGCGACCTGGCCGACGCCTACGCCGCCCGCCGGGCCGGATCGGCGCCCGACTGGCAGCCCCTGCCCGTCCAGTACGCGGACTACGCGCTCTGGCAGCGCGAGCTGCTCGGCGA
The DNA here is from genome assembly GCF_040652335.1 of Streptomyces sp. NPDC048270. NCBI lineage: Bacteria > Bacillati > Actinomycetota > Actinomycetes > Kitasatosporales > Streptomycetaceae > Streptomyces > Streptomyces sp. NPDC048270. The sequence continues at coordinate 169,783 of NZ_JBEZLV010000007.1, read as the reverse complement.
CGAGGACGACCCGGAAAGCCTGGCCGCCGGCCAACTCGCCTACTGGCGCGACACCCTGGCGGGACTCCCCGAGGAGCTGTCACTGCCCGTGGACCGCCCCCGGCGGGCGGACAGCGGCCACCGCGGCGACCGCGTCGTCCTGCCGCTCGGCGCCGAACTGCACCGGGCCCTGGTCGACATGTCGCGCGAGCACCGGGTCACGATGTTCATGACCCTGCAGGCCGGGCTGGCCGCGCTGCTGACCCGGCTCGGGGCCGGCACCGACGTGCCGATCGGCTCGGTGGTCGCCGGCCGCTCGGACGAGGCGCTGGACGACCTGGTCGGCTTCTTCGTCAACACCCTCGTCCTGCGCACCGACACCTCCGGCGACCCGACCTTCGCCGAACTCCTGGGCCGCGTCCGGGAGACGGGGCTCGACGCGCACGCCCACCAGGACGTGCCGTTCGAGCGGCTGGTCGAGGAGCTCAACCCGGCCCGCTCGCTGGCCCGCCACCCGCTCTTCCAGGTGATGCTGCTGCTCCAGGGCGGGGCCGGCGCCGGTTCGCCGGGCGGACCCGGCGAAGCCCCCCTCGACCTGGGCGGGCTGGCGGCGGCCGTCGAACCGGTCGGCGGGTACGCGGCCAAGTTCGACCTCTCCGTCGCCCTGGGCGAGTCCTTCGACGCCGAGGGCGCGCCCGCCGGCCTGGAGTGCGCGATCGACTTCGCCACCGACCTGTTCGACCGGGAGACCGTCCAGTCCATCGCGGTCCGGCTGGGCCGCCTGCTGACGGCGGTCGCGGCCCGCCCCGACCGGCCCATCGGCCGGATCGACCTCCTCTCCGCCGACGAGCGCACGGAACTCCTCGACACCGGCAGCGTGTTGCCGGCGGAGGTCCCGCTGCTGCCCGCCGCCTTCGAAGCCCAGGCGGCCCGCACCCCGGACGCGACCGCCCTGGTCGCCGGGGACACCCGGCTCAGCTGGGCCGAGCTCAACACCCGCGCCAACCGCCTCGCCCACCGCCTGACGGCCGCGGGCGCCGGCCCGGACACGGTGGTGGCCCTGGCCCTGCCGCGCTCCGCGGAGACCGTGATCGCCCTGCTCGCCGTCCTCAAGGCGGGAGCCGCCTCGCTCCCGCTGGACGCCGAGTACCCGGCCGACCGGACCGCCGCCATGCTGGCCGACGCCGCGCCGACGCTGGCCGTGACCGGCGACGGCTGGCCCCTGCCCGAACTCCTCGCCGGACTGCCCCTCCTGACGGCGTCCCCGGCTCATGAGGCGTACGGGCCCCACGAAGCCGACCGGAGCGCCACAGCCAACCCGGCGCCCCGCGCCACCGCCTCCGACGCCGCCTACGTGATCTACACCTCGGGATCCACCGGCCGCCCCAAGGGCGTGGTGGTGAGCCACGGTTCGATCGCCGCGCTGCTCGCCTCGCACCGCTCCGCCACCGGCCCCATCGGCGCCACCGAGCGCCCGCACGGCAGGCAGCGCGTCGCCCTCACCGCCTCGCTCTGCTTCGACGCCTCCTGGGACGGCCTGCTCTGGCTCGCGGCCGGCCACGAACTGCACCTGGCCGGCGACGAGGTCCGCCGCGACGCCGCCGCACTGGTCCGGTACCTGCGGACCGAGGCCGTCGGTGTCCTGGAGGTCACCCCTTCCTTCGCCGAACAGCTCCTCGAAGAAGGCTTGTTGGACGAGCCCGCGCCGCGCGTGGTGCTGCTCGGCGGCGAGGCGGTCGGCCAGGGCCTGTGGACCCGCCTGCGCGAGGCGCCCGCGACCACCGCCCACAACCTCTACGGCCCCACCGAGTGCACCGTCGACGCGCTCACCCAGCCGTTCGCCGCCACCGGGCGCCCCGCCCTCGGCCGCACCGTCCTCGGCACCCGCGGCTACGTCCTGGACGAGCACCTGAACCCCGTCCCCGCCGGCGTCCCCGGCGAGCTGTACCTGGCCGGCGCCGGGCTGGCCCGCGGCTACCTGGGCCGCCCGGGGCTGACCGCCGAGCGCTTCGTCGCCGACCCGTTCGCCCCGGGGGAGCGGATGTACCGCACCGGCGACCTGGTCCGGCGCACCCGGGAGGGCGACCTCGCCTACCTGGGCCGCACCGACCACCAGGTCAAGATCCGCGGCTTCCGCATCGAACCGGGGGAGATCGAGCACGTGCTGACCCGCCACCCCCGGGTCCACGCCGCCACCGTGACGGTGTACGAGGACGGCGCCTCCGGCCCCCGGCTGGTCGCCCACGTCGTGGCGGACGGCCCGCTCGACCGGGCCGAACTGCGCGCCTTCGCCGCCCGGTCGCTGCCCGGCTACATGCTCCCGGCCGCCCTCGTCCCGCTCGACGCGCTGCCGCTGACCGCCAGCGGCAAGGTCGACCGGCGGGCGCTCCCCGCGCCCGACTTCCTCTCCTCGCCCACCGGCCGCGCACCGCGCACACCGCACGAGGAGCTGCTCTGCGGCCTGTTCGCCGAGGTCCTCGGCCTCCCCGGGCCGGTCTCCATCGACGACGGCTTCTTCGACCTCGGCGGCCATTCCCTCCTCGCGATGAAACTGCTCGGCCGGATCCGCACCGCGCTCGGCGCCGACCTCGGCATGCGGGCGCTCTTCGAAGCCCCCACCGCGGCCGCCCTGGCCCGGCGCCTCGCCCTGGACCCCGACCGGTCCGGCGCGTCCGGCGACGACGCCCACGGCGCACTCGACGTCCTCCTCCCGCTGCGCGCCGGGGGCACCCGCGCCCCGCTGTTCTGCGTCCACCCCGCCGCGGGCATCAGCTGGGTCTACTCCGGGCTGCTGCGCCACCTCGAGCCGGACCGCCCGGTCCACGGCCTCCAGGCGCGCGGTCTGCGCGGCGGCTCCCCGTCCTGCGTCACCGAGATCGCCGAGGACTACGTACGGCAGATCCGCGCGGTCCAGCCGGAGGGGCCGTACCACCTGCTCGGCTGGTCCTTCGGCGCGGTGGTCGCCCAGGCGATGGCCGTCGCCCTGCAGGACGCCGGCCGGGAAGTGGCGCTCCTCGCCCTCCTCGACGGGCTCCCCGCCGACCCCGCCCGGTACGCCGCGGGCGGCCCCCCGTCCGCCGACGACCCGGTCGACACCCTCGCCGAACTGCTCGCCTCACTCGGCTACGACCCCGCCGACGGACGCGGCCAGGCCGACCTCACCGCGCTCCTCGGCGAGGCCGCGGGCGTCCTGCCCGACGTGTTCGAGCAGCACCGCAAGCTGATGGCCGAACACGTGCCGGACCGCTACCGGGGCGACGCCGTCTTCTTCGGCGCCACCCTCGACAAACCCGCCGACTGGCCCTACGGGGCGGCCTGGCTCCCGTACGTCGACGGCCGCGTCGAGGAGCACCGCATCACCTGCACGCACGGCGCCATGACGCAGCCGGAGCCCGTCGCACGGATCGCCGCCGTGCTCGCCACGAAGCTTGGAGAGTGACCCGCCATGACCACAGCCTCCGTCAAACCGCCGTTCCCGCCGTCGCCCCCGACGCAGGACGCGCCGCGAAGGAGCCGCTGGGGCCTGTGGGCGCAGGGCAACTTCCGCAAGCTCTGGATCGGTGAGACGACCAGCGGCCTCGGCACCGCCGTGGGCAACGTCGCCCTCGCCCTGGTCGCCATCGTCACGCTGGAGGCCTCGCCGTTCATGGTCGGCCTGCTGACCGCCTCCGCCTGGGTGCCGTGGCTCTTCCTCGGCCTGCTGGCCGGCGCCTGGGTGGACCGCTGGCCCCGGCTGAAGGTGATGCTGGTCTGCGACCTGCTCCTGCTGCTGCTGTTCGGCAGCGTGCCGGTGGCCGGCTGGCTGGGCCTGCTGACCATGGCCCAGCTGGTGGTGGTGGCGCTGCTGGCCGGCGCGGTCAAGGTGTTCCTGTCCACCGCGAACAGCGCCGTGCTGCCCGTACTGGTCGCCAAGCCCGACCTGCTCGAGGCCAACGTCAAGCTGCGCTCCGGGGACGCGGCCGCGGAGATCGCCGGCCCCGGCCTGGCCGGCCTGCTCTCCCAGGCGTTCGGCGCGGTCAGCGGCCTGCTCGCCGACGCGGTGACCTATCTGGTGGCGGCACTCTGCGTGGGGTCCATCCGGGCCGAGGAGAAGCCGCCGCCGGTCTCCGAACGGCGCGGGATCCTGCGCGAGATCGGCGAGGGGGTCCGCTTCCTGGCGCACGACCCCTACCTGCGCACGCTGGCGAGCTTCGCTGCCGTCGGCAACCTGGGCCTCAACGGCATCCAGGCGGTGCAGACCGTCTTCCTGGTGCGGACCGTGGGCGTGACGCCCAGCGGCATCGGGCTGGTCTTCGCGGTGGTGTCGATCGGCGGTCTGGCGGGGGCGGCGCTCGCCGGGCGGATCGCCCGCCGGTTCGGGACGGCGCGCGGGCTGCTGCTCTGCGAGCTGGTGGGGGCGCCGTTCATCCTCCTGCTGCCGATGGCCGGGGAGCGGCTGCCGCTGGCGGTGAGCGCGGTCGCCTGGTCGGTCGCGGTCTGCGGCGTGATCGCCGGGAACGTCATCGCCGGCAGCTTCTACCAGGCGTACTGCCCGCCCGCGATGATCGGCCGGATCCGGGCCAGCGCCTCGACCGTCAACTTCAGCGCCATCCCGGTGGGGGCCCTGCTCGGCGGCTGGCTGGGCGAGGTGCTCGGTGTCCGTACCACCCTGTGGATCATGGCGAGCGTGCTGCTGTCGGCAGGCGCGGTCCTGCTGGCGAGCCCGCTGCGCGGCCTGCGGAGCTTCCCCGAGCGCCCCGCGGCGTCCTGACCGCCCTCGGCCGCCGTCCGGCGCTCCCCGCCCCCCTTCTGCCGCTCACCTCCGCGGCCACCCGCCCCTCGGCCACCCGCCCCGCGGCCACTCATCCCTCGGCCGGTCATCCCTCGGCCACTCGGTCTCAGCCACTCGTCCCTCGGCCACTCAGTCCTGAGTCCCAGCCCTCCCGGAGCCTCCCATGACCCGCACCGCCCGCCCGCGCCGCCTCCTGATGTGCCGTCCGACGCACTTCGAGGTCAGCTACGCGATCAACCCCTGGATGGATCCGGCCAAACCGGTCGACACCGACCTCGCCGTCGCCCAGTGGCAGCGGCTGTACGAGCTGTACGTGTCCCTCGGACACCGCGTGGACCTGATCGACCCGCTGCCCGGCCTGCCCGACATGGTCTACGCGGCGAACGGCGCCACCGTCGTCGACGGCAGGGTGCTCGGTGCCCGCTTCCGCAACGCCGAGCGGGCCGCCGAGGGCCCCGCCTACCTGGAGTGGTTCCGGGCCAACGGCTTCACCACCCACGACCCCGTCCACGTCAACGAGGGCGAGGGCGACCTGCTGCTGACGGGCAGCCACCTGCTCGCCGGCCGCGGCTTCCGCAGCGCCCTGGCCGGACACGCGGAGGCGCAGGAGTTCCTCGGCCGCCCGGTGGTCGGCCTGGACCTCGTCGACCCGCGCTTCTACCACCTCGACACCGCGCTCGGCGTGCTCGACGCCGACCAGGTCGTCTACTACCCCGGCGCGTTCTCGGCGGGCAGCCGGGCGGTGCTGCGCCGGCTCTTCCCGGACGCCGTGCTGGTGGAGGAGGCGGACGCGGAGGTGTTCGGTCTCAACCTGATGAGCGACGGGCTGAACGTGGTGCTGCCGGAAGCGGCGACCGGGGTGGCGGCCCGGCTGCGCGAACGCGGCTTCCGGCCGATCGGGGTGGACCTCTCCGAGCTGTTCAAGGGCGGCGGCAGCGTGAAGTGCTGCACGCTGGAGATCCGCGAGGCCGCCTGAGCCGCCCGCCGCCCGCCGCCCGCCGCCCGCCGCCCGCCGTCCGCCGTCCGCCGTCCGCCGTCCGCCGTCCGCCGTCCGCCGTCCGCCGCCCGCCGTCCTCCTTCCGACGCCGTGGGCGCCGATTCAGCGCCGGTCCACGCCGGTCAACCCGCGTCAACCCCTGTCAACGCCCGTCAACGCCCCGATCAACGCAGCCGATCGACGCCGGTGCTCCCACGTCGATCGGCTGTTGAACGTGCCTTGCCATGCTCATCCCATCAGCCCGGAGCACTCCGGGAAGTCCCCCAAAAACCCCTTCCCACCAGGGAAGACGTCCTCGGGAGCAGTCATGGCGAAGCGTGCGAACACCCTCGGTGCCACTCGGATCCGCCTGGCCGTCGCGGGCTTCGCCCTCGGCTCGCTGATCGCGCTCGGCGCGGCCGGTGCGGCGATGGCCGACGGCACCGGCCCCGCCGAGCAGGGCGGTGCCGTCGGCAACACCCAGGCCACGGTGCCGGCGCCGTCCCCCACCCCGACCGACGACAAGGACTGGAACAGCACCGGCTCCTGAGCCGCACCGGCGGGCGGCACGCCGGGAGGAACCGTTTCCCTACGGCCGCCGCACCCAAGCCCCCGCCCTCAGGGATCGACCAGCGCCGGCGCCGGCTCCTCCAGCAGCACGGCCACATCGGCGGCCTCCGGGAGCCCCAGGCGGCAGAAGATCTCGTACGCCTGCCGCAACCGCGCCCCCGCCTCGGCCCCGCGCCCGAGGTCCGCCAACGAGCGGCCCAGTACGACCAGCGCCTGGGCCTGGTCCCGCTCCGCCCCCAGCTCCTCGCAGAGCACCAGCGCCAGCCCGGCGTGATCCAGCGCCTCGTCGGCCCGGCCGAGCGAGCGCAGACTGTCCGCCATCCGGTAGCGCGCGTGCGCGGCCCGGTCCCGCAGGCCCGCTTCCGTCGCCACCGTCAGGCACTCCCTGAACCAGGTCACCGCCTCCTCGTGCCGCCCGAGCCCGTGCAGCGCCAGCCCCAGGACGTACAGGGTGTACGCACGTCCGGGATCGTCCTGCCGGGTCCGCAGCTCGGCGAGCACCTCGTGGCAGATCGCCACCGCCTCCTCGGCCCGTCCGCTGCGCACCCGTGCCAGCGCGGCGTTCACGGTGGTCACCAACGCCCCGGAGCGGTGCCCCAGTTCGTTGGCCAGCAGCAGCGCCTCGTCGTAGTGGTCCACCGCCTCGTCGTAGCGGCTGAGGAACTGGCAGATCAGGCCCAGGTCGTTGAGCGCCTGGCGCAGGATCACCGTGTCGCCGGCGGTCCGCGCCGCGTCCACCGCCCGGCGGGCCGCCGCCTCCGCCGCGTCCAGCCGGGTCGCCGCCAGGGCGACGTTCCCGCGCAGGAAGTGCGCGCGCCCGGCCGCCCGTACGTCACCGTGCCGCACCGCGGCCTCCGCCAGCGCGTCGGCGGTGGCGGCGAGCTGCCGGCTCGGCGGGGTGAGCACGAAGGGGGTGAGCGCGATCAGCAGATCGATCGCGGCCCGCAGCGCCGTCCCCTGCACGGCCTGTGCGGGGCCCGCGCCGCCGGCCCCGCCCGCTCCCGCGTCCGCGGCGACCTGGGCTGCCAGCGCCACCGCGCCCGTACGCTCCGCCGCCGTCCACTCCCTGGCCTCGTCCCAGCCGGCCAGCGCCACACCGGGGGAGCGGGCCGGGCCCAGCGCGCCCGCCGCCGGATCGCCCGGTACCGCGTGCTGGAAGGCGGCGCAGGCCGTGGCCAGCAGGTGGTCCAGCAGCCGGTCCCGGGCCGCCAGCGCCTCCCCGCTCTCCGCCGCACCGCCGGCCGCCGGGGAGGGGCCGCCCGCCTGGGCCGGCCGCCGCCGGGCGAACGCGCGCAGCAGGTCGTGGTACCGGTAGCGCCCCGGGAACGGCGACTCCACCATCGCCACGTCCACCAGCGCCTCCAGCAGGTCCTCGGCGTCGTACTCGTCGAGGTCGAGCAGCGCGGCGGCGGCCGGCAGCCCGATGTCCGGCCCGTCCACCGAGGCGACCAGCCGGAACGCCCGGGCCTGGTCGGCGGTCAGCTGGCGGTAGCTCAGTTCGAAGGCTGCCGCGACCGCGAGGTCGCCGATCCGCAGCTCGTCGATCCGCCGCCGTTCCACCTGGAGCCGGCGGCTGAGCGTCTCCACCGTCCAGCCCGGCCGGGCCGCGAGCCGGGCGGCCACGATCCGGACCGCCAGCGGCAGGTACCCGCAGGCCACCACCAGCTCCAGCGCCGCCTCCCGTTCGGCGTCCAGGCGCTCCGCGCCGATGGTGCGGCCGAGCAGGTCCAGCGCCTCGGACGGCTGGAACACGTCCAGGTCGACCTGGACGGCGGCGGGCAGCCCGGCCGGCCGGGTGCGCCCGGTGGTGAGGACCGCGCAGCCGACCGCCCCCGGGAGCAGCGGCCGGATCTGCGCCGCGTCCTTGGCGTTGTCCAGCACCAGCAGCAGCCGCCGGCCGTCCACGACGGACCGGAACAGCGCCGAGCGGGCGTCCAGCCCGTCCGGCACCGCGTCGCCGGATACCCCGAGCGCCACCAGGAAGCCGCTCAGCACCGCCTCCGGATCGGCCGGCACCGGGTCGGAGCCGCGCAGGTCCACGTACAGCTGGCCGTCCGGGTAGGCCTCCCGCACGCGGTGCGCCACGTGCAGGGCCAGCGCCGTCTTGCCGACTCCGCCCATGCCGACCACGGTGGCGATCACCAGCCCCTGCGCCGAGGGCGTGCCGAGCGCCCCGTCCAGGACCCGGACCGGCGCCGTGCGCCCGGTGAAGTCGGCCGCGTCCGGCGGCAGCTGGGCGGGCCGCGGTGGAGCGGGGGCCTGCCGGGCGGCGGCCTCCCGCCCGTCCCCCTCCGCTCTTCGACCCCCTTCGACCGCCAGGGACCCGCCGCCGTCCTCGCGGTCGGCGGCGACGGCGCCATCCCGGTCCGCGTCCGCCTCCCGGCCGGGCTCCCGTGCGGGCGCCGCCCCCGTGCCGGTGCCCTCGCCGCCTCCCGGCACCGCCGCCGGGGCGGCCAAGGCCTGGTCGCCCTCCAGGATCCTGCGGTGCAGCTGCTCCAGCTCCGTGCCCGGCGCGACGCCCAGCTCCGCGCGGAACAACTGCCTCACCCCGCGGTACACCGCCAGCGCGTCCGCCTGCCGCCCGGCCTGGTACAGCGCCCGCATCAACAGCCCGTACGCCCGCTCGTGCAGCGGGTGCTCCGTGGTGAGCGAGGTCAGCTCGGGGATGCAGCGCGAGTGGCGGCCGAGCGTCAGGTCCAGCCCGATCCGTTCCTCCAGCAGGGTCAGCCGCAGTTCCTCCAGCCGCTGGCGGTGCCGCTCCGCGAACGGTCCGGGGACGCCGGCCAGCGGTTCGCCCTGCCACAGCTCCAACGCCTGGTTGAGCAGGTCGCGGGCGCGCAGCGGATCGGTCCGCGCCGTCCGCTCCGCCTCGGCGGCCAGTGCCTCCGCCTGCGCCGCGTCCACGGCGAGCTTCGGCAGGACCAGCCGGTAGCCGTCCCCGATCGACACCAGCACGCTCGACGCGGGCCGTTCGGACCCGGCGGCGTCCCCCTCGCCCCCCTCGTCGCCCCTGCCCCCCGCGTCCAGCACCTTGCGCCAGCGCCACGCGTAGGTGCGCACCGTGGTCATCGCCGCGCCCGGCGGCTCCTCGCCCCACAACGCGGCGATGAGATCGGTGGCGCTCGCCGAGTGCCCCGGCCGGAGCAGGAGTACGGCCAGCATCGCCTGCTGCTGCGGACTACCGATCTTGAGCGCCGCAGCGCCCCGGTGAGCCCGCATCAGACCGAGTAACGAGAAACGGAGATCGCCCAAGTTCTGCCCCCAGCCCCCAGAACACAGTGCCCGCCCCCGCTCGGCGCCCATGTCAAATTTTGTGTCACCTTTTTAACCACAGCGTCGCACCCGGTGTCGAGAGCCTGTTGAGCCTGTGGTGATCAGGTGTTGAACCCTGCCGTACAGAATCGCCGTGCCGCGGGCACGCCGGAGATGGTCCGGCACCGCCCTCCCGCCCCCTCGGCCGCCGGTGGCGCCGGGCCTGACCATACATTCGGAGGCGGACGTCCGTGAATACCGCACTGCTGTACCGGCTGCTCGACGCCGACCCGGCCGCCGGGCCGGCCGAACTGCTCCACCGCTCCCGGGCCGGCCGCCACTTGCCCCACCTGGTGCTCTCCGCCCTGGTCCGCGACGGGGTCCGGATGGGCGCGCCCGCCCGTGCCGAACTACGCCGCGCCCGCGACCGCGTCGCCCACTACGCCCGCCTCGCCGCCGACCTGGCCCGCTCCACCGGCGTCCGCGCCATCCGCGGCCTCCCGCTCGCCGGCTACTACCCGGCCGGCCTGCTGCGGCCGATGGACGCCCTCGACCTCGTCGCCCCCGACGAGGCGGCCCTGTGGCAGGCCGTCATCCGCCTGGTCACCGACCACCCGGTGGAGCACATCGACGTCTCCCTGCTCGGCGAGCGCCCCCACCACACCGCCGTCACGCTCCACTGGCCCGCCGAGGACCCGCTCGTCGACCCCTGGTACCGGGTCCACCTCACCACCGCCGCCCTGCCCGGCGACGGGTCGGCCGTGCCCGTCCGGCCGTACCTGGTCGCCGACGAGCACGTCGAGTGCCTGATCGCCCTCGCCGAGTCCTGTCTCCACCGGCCCGCCCTGCCCCCCGGGCCGGTCACCCTCCTCGACATCGCGGTCCTCACCAGCCAGCCCTTCGCCGAGCCCGCCGAGACCGCCGCCGTCCTCGCCGCCTACCGCCTGGCCCCCGAGGCCGCCGCCCTCCTCGACCACGCCGCAGGCCACCTCCCGCTCGGCCCCCTCGCCGCCGTCCGTGCCGAACTCGCCCCCGCACTCGGTCCCGAGCACCGCCGCCGCGTCGAAGCCGCCACCGGGGCACGGCGCTCCGCCACGCGCCGCGGCACCCTCCTGCGCCGCACGGTCATCCGCCACGCGTGGGACGAGGCGCGCTTCCTCACCCCGTCCTCCGACACCCCCCTCCTCCTCACACCCGTCGCCGACTACCTCCTCGCCCCGGCGCCCCCCGCCTCCCCCACGCGCACCGCCGCCCTCCAGGCCCTCCACCACTGGGACATCCTCTGTTGACGCGGCCGCAGGGGCGGTGGGGAAGCGGAGCAAGACCGCGGGGCGGGACGGGCCGCGGCCCGTCCCGCCCCGGAACCCCGGATGCGGATCAGGAGGACTGGTCCGTGAGGATCGCCGGGTCCGAGAGGCCGGCCGCGCCCGTCTCGACCTTGCCCGCGAAGCGGCGCAGGAACTCCGGGGCGCCGGACGCGGTGACCGACACGTCGTACCAGCGCCGGGTGTTCTTCAGCGAGACGCTGTGCGTGACGGTGGCACCCTTGGCCACCGTGAGGCGCTTGGGGCCCCCGCCGTAGGAGTTGGTGACGGTCAGCGTGGCGGTCGACCCGCCGGCGTTGGTCAGCGTGAGGTCCAGGTTCCCGGTGGTCGCGTTGTGGCGGGCGGTGACCTCGGGGCCGGGCGTGGTGCCGGGGTTGCGGAAGCCGCGCAGGAAGCCGTTGGGGCCGTGCACGGTCAGGTCGGTGACCCCGGCCGAGTACTGGGTGTTCCAGGTGTCCGCGATCGACTTGCCGGCCTCGGTCGTGTAAGTCCAGGGAGCGTCGCTGCGGTTGCCGGAGGTGACGTAGAACTGCGCGCCCAGGTCCGGGCCGCCGCTGAAGGACAGCCGGAACCTGCCCTCGGCGGTGAGCGCCGTGCCGTCCACGTACGGGGCGTACTTCAGCGCACGGGTGGGCCGCAGGCCCTTCTCCTGGCGGGGCATGGAGCCGACGGCCGGGGCGGGCGCCCTGAAGTCGGGGTGGCGCTCCCGGTCCTGCGGCTCCCAGGCGGCGGTGTCGGGCAGCTGGACCTCGCCGGTGTCCTTGCGGCCGAAGTCGAAGGCGGAGGTGAGGTCGCCGCAGACCGCGCGGCGCCACGGCGAGATGTTGGGCTCGTGCACCCCGAACCGCTGCTCCATGAAGCGGATGACGGAGGTGTGGTCGAAGGTCTCGGAGCAGGAGTAGCCGCCGGTGCTCCACGGGGAGGCCACGAGCATCGGCACGCGCGGGCCCAGCCCGTACGGCCCGGCGGTGTAGCCCGCCTTGCCGGGGAACACGTCCAGCGCGGTGGGCGTGGTCGACAGGCCCTGGCCGGCGCTCGCCGGGGCGTACGGCGGGACGACGTGGTCGAAGAAGCCGTCGTTCTCGTCGTAGGTGATGAACAGCGCCGTACGGGCCCACACGTCCGGGTTGGAGGTCAGGGCGTCCAGCACCTGCGCGATGTACCAGGCTCCGTAGTTGGACGGCCAGTTGGAGTGCTCGCTGAAGGCCTCGGGCGCGGCGATCCAGGAGACCTGGGGCAGTGTGCCGGCGGCGACGTCGGCACGCAGCCGGTCGAAGTAGCCCTCGCCGGCCTTGGCGTCCGTACCGGTGCGGGCCTTGTCGAAGAGCGGGTTGCCGGGTTGGGCGTTGCGGTAGTTGTCGAAGTAGAGGAGCGAGTTGTCCCCGTAGTTGCCGCGGTAGGCGTCGTTGATCCAGCCCCAGTGGCCGGCGGCGTCGAGGCCGTCGCCGATGTCCTGGTAGACCTTCCAGGAGATCCCGGCCGCCTCCAGCCGCTCGGGGTAGGTGGTCCAGCCGTAGCCCAGCTCCTGGTTGCCGAGGACGGGGCCGCCGCCCTTGCCGTCGTTGCCGGTGTGGCCCGACCAGAGGTAGTAGCGGTTGGGGTCGGTGGATCCGATGAACGAGCAGTGGTACGCGTCGCAGATGGTGAAGGCGTCGGCGAGGGCGTAGTGGAAGGGGATGTCGTCCCGCGTCAGGTAGGCCATGGTGGTGGGCGTCTTGGCGGGCACCCAGTTGTCGTACCTGCCCTTGTTGAAGGCGCTCTGGCCGCCCGCCCAGTCGTGGTTGAGGCCCTGCAGGAACTCCATGCCGAGGTCGTCGGACGGGGGCCGGAACGGCAGCGTCTCCTTCGTGCCGTCCGACTGGTGCCAGACGGACTTGCCGCTGGGCAGGGTCACCGGGCGCGGGTCGCCGAAGCCGCGGACGCCGCGCAGCGCGCCGTAGTAGTGGTCGAAGGACCGGTTCTCCTGCATCAGCACGACGATGTGCTCGACGTCGGCGATGGTGCCGGTGGTCCCCTGGGCGGGGATGGCGGCGGCGCGCGCGATGCTCTCGTTGAGCATGGTCAGGGCGGTGGCGCCACCGGCGAGCTGCAGGAAACGGCGGCGGTTGAGTTCTGCCATGGCGGGATAGACCTCTGCGGGTTGAGGGTGTCGGAGCGGCCCCCAGGACAACGCGCCCGAGGGGCCGAAGGGGGAGCCTGACGTGACCATTCCGGGTACACCAGCCGAACGGCAGCCGGATTCAGGAGGAGTTCGGCCAAAGAACCGCCGTGACCGGCCGCACCGCGGGGCGGGGCGTCGCACACCGCGCCCGCTCCCCTACAGTGCGTGATGCCCGCGCCGGTGCGCGGCCGGGTGAAGCCGCCGAACAGGAGCCCCCGTGGCCGCCCACGCCCGACCCGGCTCCCTCCCGGGCCCCTCGCCGGCGGGCCGCCCGGTCCCCGAGCTGGAAACCGCCCTCGTCGGGCGGTGGCGGGCCGGGGGAGGGGAGCTCATCGAGCTGTTCACCCAGGCCCGCGAACGGCTCGGCGGCGTCGCCGCGTTCCGGCTCGGTCCGCGCCCGACCGTCCTGGTCACCGACCCCGGGGCGGTGCAGCACGTGCTCGCGCTCCACCCCGGCCGGTACGTGAAGCGCTCGCACCGGGCCCGCCTGCTGATCGGCGACGGGGTCCTGGCCGCGACGGGCGAGGCCTGGCAGCGGCAGCGGCGGCTGCTGCAGTCCCAGTTCACCGGCCCGGGCATGCGCCGCTACGAGCAGCGGATCGCCGAGGCCGCCCGGACCACCGCCGCCCGCTGGGCCTCGTACGCCCGCGACGGGCAGGTGTTCGACGTCGGCGACGAGATGCGCCGCTTCGCCCTGGACACCATCTGGCGGTCCCTGACCGGCCATCCCCTCGACCCCGGTACCGCGCGCGACCTGGCCGCCGTACCCGCCGTGGTCGCGGCGCTGCCCAGCCTGCCCGCCGACGGCGCCGCGGCCCGCGGCTCCGTCGCCGCCGACCTGGCCAGGATCGACGCCGTGGCGGGTCTCGCCATCGCCGCCGCCCGCGACGGCGCGACCGGACCGGCCGGGCCGGGCCTGCTGCACGTCCTGGTCGAGGCGGCCGGAACGCGCCCGGAGTACACCGACCGGCTGATCCGCGACGAACTGGTCACCCTGCTCGTCGCCGGGCACGAGACCACCGCCTCCACCCTGACCTGGCTCCACCTCCTGCTGGACCGCGACCCGGGGGCGCGGGAGCGGGCCCTGGCCGCGGGCGGCGAGGGCTCACCCGGGCGCCGGCAGGCCGTGCAGGCCCTCGTCCACGAGACGCTGCGCCTCTATCCGTCCGCGTGGATCCTGCCGCGCTGCGCGACCGAGGACGACGTCCTCGCCGGGTACCGGATCGAGGCCGGCACCGACGTGCTGGTCTGCCCCTACCTCACGCACCGGGACCCCGGGCTGTGGGCGGATCCCGAGCGGTTCGATCCGGAGCGCTTCACCGTCCCGGGCCGCCGTCCCGCCCACCCGGGGAGCTACTTCCCGTTCGGTATGGGTGCCCGGGCCTGCCTGGGCCTGCGGTTCGCCCTCCGGGAATCGGCCGTCCTCCTCGAGCACCTGCTGCCCGTCCACGTCCCGCGCTTCCGGTCGGTCCCGGCCCGGGCCGCCTACGGCCTCACGGTGCGCCCTGACGGCCCGGCCCCGGCCGTACTGGGCGGCTGAGCGTCGCCGTCACCCAGGGTCACCGGCCGCTGCCGTAGGTGGCGGAAGTGCCGAATTCCCTTGAGAAACGGGACTCCGGCCGTGCCGCGGCGGGCTTTTACCCGTATCGCCCACCGCCGTCAAGATACGAGTTCCAGTGTCGTGACCCCGGTTCTCCATTCGGGTTTATTTGAAGCAAGCCAACCGGTCGACACCGACAAGGTGAGGCAGAAGGAATTGGCAGCTCGCAGCGAGGGTGAAATTCCGATCTCCCCGCACTTCCGAATGGAGAAGACGATGAAGGTTTCCCGCAAGGTCATGATGGCCGCAGCTTCCATGGCCCTGGCCGGCGGTATCGCTCTGCCGACCACGGCGCTGGCCGCGCCGGCACCGCAGACGACCCAGACCGCTGTCGACCTGCCGCAGATGCTGACGGGATGCAAGGGCAAGGGCAAGAAGTGCCATACGCAGAACACCCCGAATACGCCGAACACCCCGAACACGCCGGGTGGCGGTAACAACACGCCTAACACTCCGAACACCCCTAACACCCCGGGTGGTGGCGGTAACAACACGCCTAACACTCCGAACACCCCTAACACCCCGGGTGGTGGCGGCAACAACACGCCTAACACCCCGAACACCCCTAACACCCCGGGTGGTGGCGGCAACAACACGCCTAACACCCCGAACACCCCGAACACCCCGGGTGGTGGCGGCAACAACACGCCCAACACCCCGAGCACCCCCAACACTCCCGGAGGTGGGGGTAACAACACCCCCAACACCCCCAACACGCCCAACACCCCCAACACCCCTGGAGGAGCCGGAGCCAACACCCCGAACACCCCCAACACCCCGAACACCCCGGGCTGATCCCCCGGTGACATGACGGCGCCGCGCAGTGGAGACACTGCGCGGCGCCGCCGCGTGTGGGAACGGCCGGCCCCCGGAGGAGCCGTGATGCCCTAGGAGTTCGGGGTGTTGGGCGTGTTCGGGGTGTTCGGCGTATTGGGGGTGCTGGATCCGTTGGGGGTGTTGGGGGTGTTGGGCGTGTTCGGGGTATTGGGAGTAGCGCCACCCCCCGGGGTGTTGGGGGTGTTGGGGGTGTTCGGCGTATTGGGGGTGTTGGGGTCGTTCGGGGTGTTCGGGGTGTTCGGAGTGTTGGGCGTGTTCGGCGTCCCGGAAGCGTCGACGGCATACCCCGCGTAGGGCGCATACGCGGCGTACGGCGCGTACGGCCCGTAAGCGGTCTGCGATGACAGCTGTGCGGCAGCGGCGGCGGCGGCAGCCGGCGGGAGCTGGGGCAGGCGGGGGAGCGGCGGGAGCTGGGGCAGGTGCGGCAGGGCCGGCAGCCGGACCGATCCGCTCAGCTGCGGCTGCGCCGTCCGGCTCCGGTCACCGGGGCCGCTCGCTTCGTCGGCGTGAGCGCCTCCGGCGCCCAGGGCGGTCAGACTCCCCGCGGCGACAACGGCGATCAAGACCTTCTGGAGCTTGTGCATCAATACCCTCCGTACCTCTGCCTCTGAACGCACTCGATCACTTGCTGTAGGCATTTGATCACCAGAAGTGCGCAGAGAGGGTGCATTGGGCCTCGCCGGAAGGGTCGCGTCGCCGCTCCGTCACCCGTTCGTTCCCCTCCGGGGGCCACACCTCGGCCGATCATGCGATGAGCACACAACTCCCGTGCGCAGAAAAACACTTGGACGGGCCGGTCCGGCGCGCGGGAGACTGCGGACCTTGTCCTTCTGGTCCGACAAGGCAGGGTTGGGATGGGAACGCCCGAATCGCACGACAGTCCGCCGGGCAGGGGTCCGGTACTCCTCGCACTTCGCTACTACGGACGGGAACTGGCCCGGCTGCGGAAGGTCGCCGCTCCCGCGATGCTGCTCCCGGCGCTGGGCAACATCGGCATCAACTACATCGCCCCGCTGGTCGTCGCGAAACTCGTCGGCCGCATCGCGGGGGACGGCGGCGACCGTGCCGGTATCGGCTCGATGCTGCCCTACGTCCTGGTCTTCGCCGGCTCCCTGCTCCTCGGGGAGACGCTGTGGCGCATCGGATACCACTGCCTGAACCGCCTCGACGCCCGCGGCATCGAGCACCTGTACGTGATCGGCATGGAGGAGCTCTACGCCAAGGACGCCGCCTTCTTCCACGACAACTTCGCCGGGTCCCTGACCAAACGGGTCCTCAGCTTCGCCTCCCGGTTCGAGGAGTTCGTCGACACGCTGACCTTCTCGGTCATGGGCAACTTCGTCCCGCTCGTCTTCGCCTCGGTGGTGCTGTGGCAGTACGACCCGCTCCTCGTGGCCGGCCTGCTGACGATGATCACGTTCACGGGGCTGTGCGCCGCCCCCCTGATCCGGCGCCGCCAGGTGCTCGTCGCCCAGCGCGAGCAGGCGATCGCCCGGGTGTCGGGCCACGTCGCCGACAGCCTGATGAACATGGACACGGTCCGGGCGTTCGCCGCCGAGGAACGCGAGGCCGCCGAGCACCGGTCGCGGGTCGCGGAGTCGCGGCGGCTCATGCTGCGCTCCTGGGACTACGGCAACCTGCGCATCGACACACTGGTCGCGCCGATGTCCGTGCTGACCAACGTGCTGGGCCTGCTGCTCGCCATCGGGCTCGGGGCGGGAGGGCACGGCGTGGAGGCGGTCATCGTCGCCTTCACCTACTACGCCGCCGCGACGCGGATCATGTTCGAGTTCAACCAGATCTACCGGCGCCTGGAGAGCTCGATGACGGAGGCCGCGCAGTTCACCGAACTGCTGCTGGACCCGCCGACCGTGGTCGACCCGCCGGCCCCGCAGCCGCTGTCCTCCCGCGCCGCCGACGTGCGCTTCGAACAGGTGACGTTCGCCCACGGGGGCGGCAACCCGCTCTTCGAGGGCCTCGACCTGGCCGTGGCCGGGGGGACGAAGATCGGTCTCGTCGGCCGGTCCGGCGGGGGCAAGACCACCCTCACCCGGCTGCTGCTGAGGATGACGGACATCGACGCCGGCCGGATCCTGATCGGCGGGCAGGACATCAGCGAGCTGCGCCAGGCCGACCTGCGCAGCCTGATCGCCTACGTGCCCCAGGACCCCGCGATGTTCCACCGCACCCTGCGGGAGAACATCGCCTTCGCCCGGCCCGACGCCACCGAGGCGGAGATCCGCCGCGCGGCCGAGGCCGCGCACGTCACCGAGTTCGCCGACGGGCTCGCGGACGGCTTCGACACCATGGTGGGCGAGCGCGGGGTGAAACTGTCCGGCGGACAGCGTCAGCGGGTCGCCCTCGCCCGGGCGATCCTGCGCGACGCGCCGATCCTGCTGCTCGACGAGGCGACCAGCGCCCTGGACTCCGAGAGCGAGATCCTCGTCCAGGACGCGCTGTGGCGGCTCATGGAGGGCCGGACGGCGCTCGTGGTGGCCCACCGGCTGAGCACGGTCGCGACCATGGACCGCCTCGTCGTCCTCGACCGCGGACGGATCGTCGAGCAGGGCTCCCACCAGGAGCTGCTCGCCGCGGAGGGCGCCTACGCGAAGCTGTGGCAGCACCAGTCGGGCGGCTTCCTCGACGACACCCCCGCAGGGGCCGACCGGCACTGAGGCCACCCCGCGGCCCTACTCCTCGGCCGGGCGGCCCGCGTGGAGTTCCAGGGGGCCCGTACCCGCGCCGCGGGCGCCGAGGGCGGCCTTGACCCGGCGCCGCAGGGACGGTTTGACCAGGTCGCGGAGCTCCCCGGGGGCGGCCGTGCGCCACGCGAGGAGCTCCGAGGGGTCCAGGCGGATGCGGGCGAGGGCGGGCGCGTCGAGGACGCCGCCGTCGTAGAGGAAGCGGACCCGGGCCAGCCGGCCCGGCTTGTGGCACCAGTCGACGGCCAGCAGGCGTCCGGGGGCGAGGTCGAGGCCGATCTCCTCCCGGACCTCCCGGCGGGCGGCGGCGCGCGGGGTCTCGCCCAGGTCGCTGTCGATGCCGCCGCCGGGCAGCTGCCAGCGCCGGGTCTTCCCGTACGCGGGACGCACCAGCAGGATCCCGCCGCCGGCGTCGGTGAACAGCACGCTCGCCGCGGTGGTGGCCTTGGGGCGGCTGGCGCGGTGGCCGGCGGCGTCGAAGGCGCCCGCGTGCTCCAGGGCGGTGCGGTCGGCGGGGTCGAGGCCCGCCGGGGAGCCCGGCTGGGGCACTCCGTCGACCAGGTGGGCCAGGGAGCCGGTGTGCAGGGCGGCCAGCGCGGCGCGCAGCCGGGCCGCGAGGCGGGCGGGCAGGGCCGCGTCGGCCTCCTGCGGCGAAAGCCAGCGCGCCTCGACGATCTCGCCGTCCGCGAAGGAGATCGAGGCGGCTTCCTCCGGGCGCAGCGGGCCGACGAGGTGGACGTGCACGACGAGGGAGCGCCCGAGTTCGCCCGGCGGCCGGGAGTCGACCGTGAGCAGCCGGCCCACCGGCAGGCTCAGGTCCAGCTCCTCCTTGAGCTCGCGCGCGAGCCCCTCCTCCGGGGTCTCGGTGCCCTCCACCGTGCCGCCCGGCAGTTCCAGGTCCGCCTTGTACGAGGTGGTCAGGACGAGGACCCGCCCCTCCGTGTCCAGGACGATCCCGGTGGCGGCCACGAGCGGGGCGGGCTGGGCGGCGTAGTACGCCCGCACCGCGTCGGGGGAGGGGCGGTCGGGCACGGGGGGCTCCAGTCGTCGGTCGGCCGGGCGGCCGGTCAGCCGGGCGGCAGGTCCGCGCGGCGGGTCAGGCACGGGCCAGCAGCATGCCGCCCATGGTCACCATGGTCGCCGCGACCAGGCCGTCCAGCACCCGCCACGCGGCGGGCCGGGCCAGCAGTCCGGTCAGCAGCCGGGCGCCGTAGCCCAGGGTCCCGAACCAGGTCAGGCTGGCCAGGACCGCTCCGATGCCGAAGGCCCAGCGCAGGTCGCCCCGGTCGGCCGCGAGGGAGCCGAGGAGCAGGACGGTGTCCAGGTACACGTGCGGGTTGAGCCAGGTCATGGCCAGACAGGTCAGCACCGCCCGGCGGCCCGACCCGGTGGCGGCCCCCTCCGTGCCGAGCGCGGCGCCCGGCACCGGCCGCAGTACCCGGCGGGCGGCCAGGATCCCGTAGCAGACCAGGAAACCGCCCCCGGCCAGCCCGACCACGGTCAGCGCGGCGGGCCAGGCGGTGACGAAGGCCCCGACGCCGGCGACGCCGAGGGCGATCAGCAGCGCGTCCGACACGGCACAGATGGCGACGACGGCGAGGACCGCGTGGCGGCGTGCGCCCTGGCGCAGGACGAAGGCGTTCTGTGCGCCGATGGCGACGATGAGGGAGAGTCCGGTGCCGCAGCCGGCGAGGGCCGCCGTGATGATGCCGTGTGTCATGCCTCGACCGTAGGCAGCGGCAGGTGCTTCAGTACAGCTAAAGATTTTTACGTACCATTAGCGCTCATGATGGACGAGCTGCCCCTGGACCAGGTACGGACGCTGCTGGCCGTGGTGGACGAGGGGACCTTCGACGCGGCGGCCGCCGCCCTGCACGTGACCCCCTCCGCGGTCAGCCAGCGGGTCAAGGCCCTGGAGCAGCGGACCGGGCGGGTGCTGCTGATGCGCACGAAGCCGGTGCGCGCGACGGACTCCGGGGAGGTGGTGGTCCGGTTCGCCCGGCAGCTGGCCCGGCTCGAGCGGGACGCGCGGGCCGAGCTGGGGATGGCCGAGGGGAGGGGCCCGGTGCGGCTGCCGATCGCGGTGAACGCGGACTCGCTCGCGACCTGGTTCCTTCCGGTGCTGGGCCGGGTGCCGCAGGACCCGCCGGTCTGCGTCGAGCTGCACCGCGAGGACGAGTCGCACACGACCGCGCTGCTGCGGGAGGGCCAGGTGATGGCGGCGGTGACCTCCTCGCCGGACCCGGTGGCCGGGTGCAGCGTACGGATGCTGGGACTGGCGCGGTACCTGCCGGTGGCGAGCCCGCGGTTCGCGGCCCGGCACCTGACCGGGGAGCTGGAGGGGGACCTGCGGCGGGCGCCGACGATCGTCTTCGACCGCAAGGACGAGCTCCAGGACGCCTTCGTCCGGTCGCTGGTGGGCGCGCGGCCGGGTTCGCGGGCGGGTTCGCGGGCGGTGACGGCCGGACCGGTGCGGCACCACGTGCCGACGTCGGAGGGGTTCCGGGACGCCGTGGTCGCGGGGCTGGGATGGGGGATGGTGCCCGAGCAGCAGGCGGGGCCGCTGGTGCGCACGGGCGAGCTGGTGCTGCTCGCGCCCCGGCGGCCGATGGACGTGCCCCTGTACTGGCAGCAGTGGAAGCTGGACTCGCCCGCGCTCTCGCTGGTGGCGCGGCTGGTCGCGGACGCGGCCGGGGAGGCGCTCCGAGGGCTGCCGGCGGGCACGCCATAAGCTGCGGAGCATGGAGTCCTACACCATCGGCCAGGCCGCGCGGCTGCTCGGCGTGAGCGTCGACACGGCGCGGCGCTGGGCGGACGCGGAGCGGTTCCCCACCCGGCGGGACGGCGCCCGGCGCATCGTCGACGGGCCGGACCTCGCCGCGTTCTGCGTCGCCGTCGCCCGGGAGGGCGGCGAGGGCGGGGAGGTCCCGTACACCTCGGTGCGCAACGCCTTCCCGGGGATCGTCACCGGGGTGCGGCTGGGCGCGGTCGACGCGCAGGTGGAGATCCAGGCCGGACCGCACCGGATCGTGTCGCTGCTCACCCGGGAGGCCGTGGAGGAGCTCGGCCTGGAGGTGGGCGCGCGGGCCACGGCCCGGGTGAAGTCGACCAGCGTCTTCGTCGATCTGACCTGACCTGAGCCTCCCGCCCCGGGCCCGGCGGTCCCCGGGTGCGCTCGCGGGCGCCGACGGCAGCCCGGTGCGATGGCACACTGGCCGCTGATCCGCCGAAAGAGGAGCACGTCGTTGTCCATGTTCAGCACCTTCCGCCGGGTCGTGCGCCGCGGCTACCGGCGCGCGGTCGACCTCAGCCACCCGGCGCGCTCCCCGCTCGGCAGCGCCGTGGTCAACTGCGTGGTGTACCGGGACGGCGTGCGCCAGGAGGGCTGCGCCGAGGTCGAGGAAGCCCTGCGCCGGGTCCGCAAGGCGGGCTGCGGGTTCGTCTGGATCGGTCTGCACGAGCCGGCGGAGTCGGAGCTGGCCGGGCTCGCCGAGCTGTTCGGCCTGCACCCGCTCGCGGTCGAGGACGCCGTGAACGCGCACCAGCGCCCCAAGGTGGAGCGGTACGACGACACGCTGTTCTCCGTCTTCAAGACCGTGCGCTACGTCGAGCACGAGGAGCTGACCGCGACCAGCGAGGTGGTGGAGACCGGCGAGCTGATGGCCTTCACCGGTGCGGACTTCGTCATCACCATCCGGCACGGCGGCCGCGGCACGCTCGGCCCGGTCCGCGAGGAGCTGGAGGCCTCCCCGGAGCAGCTGGCGCAGGGGCCGGCGGCCGTGCTGCACGCCATGGTCGACCACGTGGTCGACGACTACGTCGCCGTCACGGACGCGGTGCAGAACGACATAGACGCCGTCGAGACCGCGGTGTTCAGCGAGGCGGGCGGGCGCGGCGACGCGGGCCGGATCTACCAGCTCAAGCGGGAACTCCTGGAGCTGCGGCGGGCGGTGGCGCCGCTCGGCCGGCCGCTGGAGCAGCTGGCGACCCAGCCGATACCGGTGATCCCGGCCGACTTCCGCGCGTACTTCCGGGACGTGGCCGACCACCTGACCCGGGCCACCGAGCAGATCGGCGGCTACGACAACCTGCTGGACTCCATCCTCCAGGCGCACCTGGCGCAGGTGACCGTCGCGCAGAACGAGGACATGCGCAAGATCACGGCGTGGGCGGCCATCGTCGCCGTGCCGACCATGGTGTGCGGGGTCTACGGCATGAACTTCGACCACATGCCCGAGCTGCACTGGACGTACGGGTACCCGCTCGTCCTCGGGGTCATGGCGGTCGCCTGCTTCGCCATCCACCGCGGCTTCCGGCGCAACGGCTGGCTCTGAGCGGGTGGTTGGGGGAGTTCCCGGGTCTTGAGATGCCCTGAAGTCTGGTAGTAAAGTTTCTTAACGAAACCGGGAAGCCTCAACTCCCCCATGGAGGCCTTGTGTTCACCCCCCACCGCAAGACACTGGTGACCGGCGCCCTGCTCGGCAGCGTGCTCCTCGCCTTACCGGTCACGGCTCAGGCGACCGCGCTCGACACCGGCGCCACCACGGCGAGGGCGCAGGCGGCCGCCGCCGTCGGGCTCGACGATCCGGCGAAGAAGGAGATCGCCATGAAGATCGTCTCCAGCGCGGAGAACTCCACGCTGGACTGGAAGGCGCAGTACAAGTACATCGAGGACATAGACGACGGCCGCGGCTACACGGCCGGCATCATCGGCTTCTGTTCCGGCACCGGCGACATGCTCGACCTCGTCGAGTACTACACCCAGGTCAAGCCGGGCAACGTCCTCGCCAAGTACCTCCCCGCCCTGCGCCGGGTCGACGGCACCGACTCCCACGCCGGCCTCGACCCGAACTTCACCCGGGACTGGGCGAAGGCGGCCCAGGACACCGAGTTCAAGAAGGCCCAGGACCGCGAGCGGGACCGGGTGTACTTCGACCCGGCCGTCAAGCAGGGCAAGTCCGACCAGGTCGGCACGCTCGGCCAGTTCGTCTACTACGACGCCATCGTCATGCACGGCGACGGCACGGACTCCACCAGCTTCCGCAACATCCGGGCGCGCGCGCTGTCCAAGGCCAAGCCCCCGTCCCAGGGCGGCAGCGAGACCGCCTGGCTGAACGCCTTCCTCGACGCCCGCGTCTGGGCGATGAAGCAGGAGGAGGCGCACAGCGACACCAGCCGCGTCGACACCGCGCAGCGGGTGTTCCTGAAGAAGGGCAACCTGAACCTCAACACCCCCTTGGACTGGAAGGTGTACGGGGACTCCTTCCGCATCGGCTGACGCGAACGCGGTCCGGCCCGCGCCCGGTTCCGTCCGGGCCGCCGGGTCGCCGTGCGGTAACGATGTGGACACTGATCCACGTGGGTTCGGTGGTGCGGAGCAGGCCCCCGGCGGGGACGTATCGGACGTGCGCGGACACGGCGCCGCCGCGTACCCCGGTCACCGCTCCACCAGTGCCGGATATCGTGCTGTGTGGCCGAATTCGAGCCCTGGAGAACTGGCTTGACCCCGCTGTAAGGGGGGCATAAGTTCTGCCCCGGCTTGCTCCAGCAGGACGGGCCGCACCACCGTCCTCTGGGGGGACCCCGTGAACCACTACACCGACGTTCTGAAGAAGTACGCCGACTTCTCCGGCCGCGCGCGCCGCCAGGAGTACTGGATGTTCTTCCTCTTCAACGCGGCTGCCGCGATCATCCTGATCGTCCTCGACTTCGTGCTGGGGACCTACCCGCTGCTGTACGGGATCTACGCTCTCGCCGTCTTCCTGCCGAACCTGGGCGTCACCATCCGCCGCCTGCACGACACGGGCAAGTCCGGCTGGTGGATCCTCATCGGCATCATTCCGGTCATCGGCTTCATCTGGATGATCGTCCTCCTGGCCACCGAGGGTGAGCAGGCGCCGAACCAGTACGGCCCGAACCCCAAGGCCCTCGCCGCCTGATCTGCCGTACAGGCCTGTTCGCGGTCTGACCGCCCGAGCGCCGCCCCGGCTGGAAACAGTCGCGGCGGCGCTTTCGCCGTTCCCGGGGCCGGCGTGACCCGTGTCTCCCCAGGCTCGCGGCAGGGGGCTGTCCAGACCGGCCCGATCACGAGATATCTTGATGTCGAGCAATGTTGCAGACGAGAGACGCAGACTGTGGAGCGGAGCATCCGGTGACTGACTCGACCATCATCTACACGCACACTGACGAGGCCCCGGCCCTCGCGACGTATTCGTTCCTGCCTGTGATCCAGGCGTACGCGTCGACGGCCGGTGTGAATGTCGAGACCCGAGACATCTCCCTGGCCGGTCGGATCATCGCCAGCTTCCCCGAGCACCTCGAGGAGAGCCAGCGGATCGCGGACGCCCTCGCCGAGCTCGGCGAGCTGGCGAAGACCCCCGAAGCCAACATCATCAAGCTGCCCAACATCTCGGCTTCGATCCCGCAGCTCAAGGCCGCGGTCGCCGAGCTCCAGGGCCAGGGCTACGCCCTCCCCGACTACCCGGACGACCCGAAGACCGACGAGGAGCGCGAGATCCGCGCGCGCTACGACAAGGTCAAGGGCAGCGCCGTCAACCCGGTCCTGCGCGAGGGCAACTCCGACCGCCGCGCCCCCGCCTCGGTCAAGAACTACGCCAAGGCCCACCCGCACCGCATGGGTGCCTGGAGCGCCGACTCGAAGACGAACGTCGCCACCATGGGCGAGAACGACTTCCGGTCCACCGAGAAGTCCGCGGTGATCGCCGAGGCCGGCACGCTGCGCATCGAGCACGTGGACGCCGACGGCGCCACCACCGTCCTGCGCGAGTCCGTACCGGTCCTGGCCGGCGAGGTCGTGGACGCGTCCGTCCTGCACGTCGACGCGCTGCGCACCTTCCTCAACGACCAGATCGAGCGTGCCAAGGCCGAGGGCATCCTGTTCTCCGTGCACCTCAAGGCCACGATGATGAAGGTCTCCGACCCGATCGTCTTCGGCCACGTGGTCCGCGCCTTCCTCCCGAAGACCTTCGCCCGCTACGGCGCCACCCTCGCGGCCGCCGGCCTGTCGCCCAACGACGGCCTCGGCGCGATCCTGAACGGCCTCGGCGCGCTGCCCGAGGGCGACGCGATCAAGGCCTCCGTCGAGGCCGAGATCGCCGAGGGCCCGGCCCTCGCGATGGTCGACTCGGACAAGGGCATCACCAACCTGCACGTTCCGTCCGACGTCATCGTCGACGCCTCGATGCCGGCCATGATCCGCACCTCCGGCCACATGTGGGGCCCGGACGGCAACGAGGCCGACACCCTCGCGGTCCTGCCGGACAGCAGCTACGCGGGCGTCTACCAGGTCGTCGTCGACGACTGCCGTGCGCACGGCGCCTACGACCCGTCCACCATGGGCTCGGTGCCGAACGTCGGCCTCATGGCCCAGAAGGCCGAGGAGTACGGCAGCCACGACAAGACCTTCGAGATCGCCGCCGCGGGCACCGTCCGCCTCGTCGACGCCGCGGGCAACACGGTCCTGGAGCAGGAGGTCGCCGCCGGTGACATCTTCCGCGCCTGCCAGACCAAGGACGCGCCGATTCAGGACTGGGTCAAGCTCGCCGTCACCCGCGCCCGCGCCACCGGCGTCCCGGCCGTCTTCTGGCTGGACGAGGGCCGCGCGCACGACGCGCAGCTCATCGCCAAGGTGAAGACGTACCTGGCCGACCACGACACCGAGGGCCTGGACATCAAGATCCTGTCCCCGGTCGAGGCCACCGCCTTCTCCCTGGAGCGCATCCGCCGCGGCGAGGACACCATCTCGGTGACCGGCAACGTGCTGCGCGACTACCTGACCGACCTGTTCCCGATCCTGGAGCTGGGCACCAGCGCCAAGATGCTGTCGGTGGTCCCGCTGATGAACGGCGGCGGCCTCTTCGAGACGGGCGCCGGCGGCTCCGCCCCGAAGCACGTGCAGCAGCTGGTCAAGGAGAACTACCTGCGCTGGGACTCGCTCGGCGAGTTCCTCGCGCTGGCCGTCTCCTTCGAGCACCTCGCCACCACCACCGGCAACGCCCGCGCCCAGGTGCTGGCCGACACCCTGGACCGGGCGACCGGCAGCTTCCTCAACGAGGACAAGTCGCCGAGCCGCAAGCTGGGCGGCATCGACAACCGCGGCAGCCACTTCTACCTCGCCCTGTACTGGGCGCAGGAGCTGGCCCGCCAGACCGACGACCCGAAGCTGGCGGCGGCCTTCGACCCGCTGGCCAAGACGCTGGCCGAGTCCGAGCAGAAGATCGTCGCCGAGCTGATCGCGGTCCAGGGCTCCCCGGCCGAGATCGGCGGCTACTACCAGCCCGACGCGGCCAAGGCCGCTGCGGTCATGCGTCCGTCCGCGACCCTCAACGAGGCGCTGGCCACCCTCGGCTGACACCCGTGACCCCCGCGTGACGCGCTCCGCCCCGGCCGGCCCCGTGCCCGCCGGGGCGGACCCGTGTCCGGACGGTGCCCGCCCCCGTCAGAGCCGGTGCACCCGCTCCTCCTCGAAGTCCAGCGGGTGGCGGCCGGCGGCCAGCAGCCGCAGGCCCGGCGCGCGGCGGAGCAGGTCCCGCAGCCAGTCCACGGCCGCCGGGGTGAGCCGGTCGCTGCCGTCGAGGACGAGCAGCATGTCGCGCTCGGCGAGCCAGGACACGGCGCCTGCCGTTCCGCACGGCAGGAAGGGCGTGCCCGGCACCCGGCCCAGCGCTGCCGTCAGATCCCGCACGCCGGACGCGCGGTCCAGGCCGACGACCGCCACCCCGTCGTAGAAATTGGACGCGAGCCGCCGGGCGATCTCCCGGACCAGCAGGCTCCGCGGCTCGCGGAACCTGCCCGTCACGGTCAGAACGCGCCCCCGCCGGACGGCCGTCAGCAGCCGCGACATCTCCACGGACGTCGCGGGCAGCGTGCCCGACGCCCCGGATTCCCCCATCGGCACGATGCCCCCCATTGCATGCGTGACCAAGTGCGGCCAGAGGGTTGTTTCAAGCCGCATGACGACGATTATGCGTCGCCCCCGCCGTAAGACCAGGGGAACGGCGTATTCCTGCGGAGGCACCTTCCGCCGCGTAGGTCAGGCCCACGCGGCCCGGTGCGGAGCCGGGGGCAGTCGGCGGCCGGAGCCGGGCGGGTCCGGTACGAGCGCACCCGGCGGCGCCGGTACGAGCGCACCCGCCGCCGCGGTCCGGCGGTGCGCGTGATGGCGCTCGAGGTCCTCCTCCCGGTAGCGCTTCGTCGCGACGTGCCACACGTGGATGGCCGCCATCCACCGCGTCAGCTCCTCGGCGTTGCGGTCCAGGGCGGCGCGGGCCGCCGCGTCCAGCCCGTAGTCCGCGTACATGACCGGGAGCTCGTTGGCCACCACGTGCTGGAACTGCTTCATCCGCGCGGTCATCAGGTCGTTCACGATCCGCAGCGCCGTCGGGTAGTCGCAGTCGAAGAAGTTCTCCACTACGATCAGGCAGTTGTGCAGCTCGCCCTCGTACTGCGCCTCCTTCTGGTAGGAGAACACGTCGTTCATCAGCGCCGAATAGTCGAAGGCGGCGGCCTCCAGCGACTGCATCGCCGAACTCGCGTACACCTCCTGCGGGACGGCGTCCAGGTGCGCCATCCGCGCCAGCGCGATCGTCATCGGCGAACCGAACGTCACCCGGCGCATCTCCAGGTAGTCCACCGGGTCCGGCACCCGGTTGGCGGCCTGGTTCTCCAGCTCCCAGTGCCAGCTGTCCAGCACCCGGTCCATGGCCGTGCGGAAGAGCTCACGGCCGGGCGGCCCCATCGGCGCGGCCGTACGCCGCCACAGGTCGGCCAGCCCGCGCTCCATGGCGTTGGCCGGGGGCGGCGGCGCCGACAGGTCCAGCGGCATGCAGGCCCGCAGCCGCTCCGTCTGCGCCCGGGCGGCGGCCAGACCCGGACCCCGCCCGGTGCCGAAGAGCAGCGGGTAGACGTCGTCGGCGTACGTCCCCCAGCTCAGCCAGCCCGCGCTGATGTCCAGCGCCTCGGCCGGGGCCTGCGGGTCGATGCCCGCCGAGCACAGCGCGAAGTCGTACCCGCGGGCCTTGTCCTCCCACCAGACGCCCTCGTCCAGGATCCCCATCGCGCGGTCCCACTCGATGAGCCGCTCCCGGGCGCCGGCCAGGTGCGGGTTGAGGACGTTGCGGTACGGCATGAAGAACTCCGGGATCACCGAAGGCCCCACCCGGCGGGGGACGTTGCCGTGCCGGCGGATCCGCCGCGCGCCGCCGGTCAGGCCCAGCAGCGCCCTGATGTTGGCGCCGGTGGTCCCGAGCCCGGTCGGACCGCGCAGCCATCCCGGCGTCCCCGCGGCCGGCAGGCCCGCGCCGTCCCGCCGTCCCGACCCGCTCCGGGCCGGGCGGGAGTTCATGTACCGGCTGGAGCGCATGTGCCACTCGTGGCCGCCGGACTGCCAGTCCTGGAGCCCGCGGGCGTAGGTGAGGACGGCGAGGATCCCGGCCGGGTCCAGGCCCTTCTCCGCGAACAGCGCCGGCAGTTCGGTGAAGAAGGTGCTCTCGAACTGCTGGAGCCGCGAGGTGATCATGTGGTTCAGCTGGTCGGCGGCCTCCTGCGCGGTGCAGCCGAAGAACCGCTCCAGGACCAGCACCCCGTTGCTGAGCTCGCCCTCCTTCCCGATCTCCCGCTCGTAGGAGAACAGGTCGTTGCGGAAGTGCACCGCGTCGGCGAAGCAGTCGCGCAGCACGCGCAGCGCCCGCTCCCCGGAGACGGCCGGGGGCACCTCCATGCCCACCGCGTGCTCGACGATCCCCGCCGACCAGGGCGCACCGCCCACCTTGCGGCGCTGTTCGACGTACTCCACCGGGTTGGACACCCGGCCGATGCCGATGTTGTCGAGCTCCCACAGCGACTCGTGGAGCAGGTTGCGGGTGCTGAGGGTGAAGCGCGCGGTCCAGTCCGCCGAGTGCCCCGGCACCGTACGCCGCCACAGGTCGGCCAGGCCCGCCTCCACCGGATTGGCCGGCTCGGGCATCGGCGCGTGCGGGTCGGCCGGCATGAACGGCGCCAGCCGGTCCAGCGCCTCCCGCCCGGCGGCCCGGTCGCCGGAGCGCTTGAACCGCTCCAGGAACCAGTCGTCGAAGAAGAACACCCACACGTACCAGTCGGTGACGAGCGAGAGCATGGGCCCGTCGCACTCGGGGTGGGTGTAGGCGCACAGCAGCGCGTAGTCGTGCGCCTCCAGGTCGGCCGGGCCCCAGACGCCCGAGCCCTCCAGCATGCCCAGCTGCGCGGCCCACGCGCGGGTGTGCGAACGGGCCTCCTCCAGGTGGGGGTTGAGGCGGGCGGGATGCGGGAGGTAGAACTCGGGCAGCTCGAAGGGCTGCCGGGAGGCGTTCTCCTGCGGAGCGGTCATGTCCTGGACCCCCTCGGTCCTCGATCCTCGGTCAGTCCTCGTTCCGGTCCCCCGGCCCCCGGACCTCAGTCGTCGAATCGGGAGATCTCCACGTTCTCCAGCACCCCGACGGCGTCGGGCACGAGGATCGCCGCCGAGTAGTAGGCCGTGACCAGGTAGGAGATGATCGCCTGCTCGTTGATGTTCATGAAACGGACGGACAGGCCCGGCTGGTACTCGTCCGGCAGCGCCACCGGGTGCAGCCCGACGACCCCGTCGTTGTCCTCGCCGGTGCGCAGGACCAGGATCGAGCTGGTCCGCTCCGGCGTCACCGGGATCTTGTTGCACGGCAGCAGCGGCACCCCCCGCCAGGACGGCACCCGATGGCCCTGGAAGTCCGCGCTGTCCGGGTACAGGCCGCGCCTGCTGCACTCCCGGCCGAAGGCGGCGATCGTCCGCGGATGGGCCAGGAAGTACTGGGACCCGCGCCGGCGGCTGAGCAGCTCGTCCATGTCGTCGGGGGTCGGCGGGCCGGTGCGGGCGTAGATCCGCTGCTCGTAGTCGGCGTTGTGCAGCAGCCCGAACTCCGCGTTGTTGACCAGCTCGCTCTCCTGGCGCTCCTTCAACGCCTCGATGGTCAGCCTCAGTTGCTGCTCGGACTGGTTCATCGGCTGGTTGTAGAGGTCGGCGACCCGGGAGTGCACGCGCAGGACCGTCTGCGCGACGCTCAGCTCGTACTCGCGCGGGCTGAGGTCGTAGTCGACGTACGTGCCGGGCAGCATCACCTCGCCGGTGTGCCCGGCGGACAGGTCCACGGCGTCGCTGCCCCGGCGCCCGACGCGCTCGGCTTCCAGATAGGCCTCGGCGTGCCGGCGCAGGGCGGCCGAGCCGTTCAGGGCCGCGTCCCAGTCGCCGCGGTTGAAGGTCATCGTCACCACGTCGGTCTGGGCCCGGGCGGTGAACTCCCAGCGTGCGTCGGGCAGCGGGTGGTGGCCGAAGTGGTCGCCGTCGCTGAGCACGCCCAGGCTGGCCTCGTCCCCGTACGCGCCGACGCTCAGCCGCTCGATGCGGCCATGGGCGATCAGGAAGATCTTGTCGACGGGTTCGCCGCGCCGCACGATGACGTCGCCCCTGCGGAACTCCTCCTTGACGAACCGGTCGGCGATGGCCCGGACCACCTGGTCGTCGGGGAAGTTCCGGAGCATGCCGAGCTCGCGCAGCATGGCCGGGATGACCCGCAGTTCGGAGCCGGTCTTCACGAAGGTGATGCGGCCGTCGCCGAGGGTGTAGCTGACCGTCCGGTTCACCCGGTACGTGCCGCCGCCCGTCTGGACCCACGGCAGGATCCGCAGCAGCCAGCGCGAGCTGATCCCCTGCATCTGCGGCGCGGACTTGGTCGTCGTGGCCAGGTTCCGGGCGGCCTCGGTGCTCAGGCTCTGCCGGGCGGCGGCGGTCAGGTGCTCGGCGCCCACTTCGGCGCTGGGGTCGACGGACATGGCGGGCCTTCCTCTCGGTCGGTCTTCCTGGGAGCTGCGCGGACCCCGGGCCCGGGGCCGGGCGCGTCCTGCCGGTCAGTGCTCCCTTCGGGTGATCAGCTCGCACAGCGACACCAGCTCGGCGGTCGCGGCCGGGTCGGGGACGGCCCGGGCCAGGCACTCCAGCGCCCGCCCGGCCCGTACGGAGGCCTCCTGCCGCGCCCAGTCCCGCCCGCCGGCGGCTTCGACCAGAGCCGTCGCACGGGCGATCCCGGCTGCACCGAGCGGGCCGCCCCCGGCGTACAGGACGGCGAGTTCGTCGCCTGCGCCGGTGCCCGACAGCAGGGCCGCCACCACCGGCAGGGACTTCTTGCGGGCGGCGAGGTCGGCGCCCACCGGCTTCCCGGTGATCTCCGGGTCGCCCCAGATGCCGAGCAGGTCGTCGATCAGCTGGAAGGCGGTCCCGATGCCGCGGCCGAAGGAGTCGAGGGCGGACGTGACCTCCGGCGCCGCGCCCCCGTACAGCCCGCCGAGGGCGCAGGCGGCGCCCAGCAGTGCACCCGTCTTGGCCTCCGCCATGGCCGTCGCCTCGGCCAGGGTCACCGTGGCGCGCGCCTCGAAGGAGCAGTCCTGGTACTGGCCCTCGCACAGCTCGGCCACGCAGTCCGACAGCCGCAGCACCGCCTCGGTCCGGTCGGCGACCAGCCGGACCGCGAGCGCGGCCATCGCGTCGCCCGCGACGATGGCCTGGGCGCTGCCGAACACGGTCCAGGCCGTGGGGCGGTGGCGGCGCGTGGCATCCCGGTCGATGACGTCGTCGTGCAGCAGCGTGAAGTCGTGCACGAGTTCGGCGGCCGCGGCCGCGCCGAGGGCGTCCTCCTCGCGGCCGCCGACCGCCCGCGCCGCGGCCAGCACCAGGGCGGGGCGTATCGCCTTGCCCGCCCGGGCGGCGGCCGGGGCGCCGGTGGGGTCGCGCCAGCCCAGGTGGTACTCGGCCACCGCCCGCACGCCGCCGGGCAGCGAGCGCACCGCCGTGCGCAGCAGGGGCTCCACGGCCGCCCGGCCGCGGCCGAGGGCGGCGGGGGCGGCGAGGGCGTTCCGCGCGTGACGGACGTCCTCGCAGGGCTCGGCGCCCAGGGGCGTCAGGGGTGTCAGGGGTGTCACGGGCTCGGCGGAACGGGCGGGCTTCACGTGCGGGGTCATGGGGGTGCGCACCTCCTGCGCGGCGGGCCGAGTGCGGGGCGGCGTGCGGGAGTGACCGTGAGGAACCGTCCCGCTCCGAGTGATCTGCCGTGCTCCCGTACGCCACGGCCACGCGGTGTGATCGTGTGCTGCCGGGCGCACACGTCTTAGTTAGGGGCAGGACGGCCGCACCCGGTACATCCGTCCCCGCCCCACCGTGTTGAATGTCCGACCGCGTTGAATGGATGGACACGTGTACGAGCTGGGCGGTTTCTGATGGCCAAGCGTGAACCCAACGGACGACTCCGCACCCTCCTCACCGATGCGCGCTGGAGCGGGCAGGACTTCGCGCGCGCCGTCAACGGGGTGGCGGCCGAGGCCGGCCTCACCCTGCGTTACGACCGGACCTCGATCTCGCACTGGCTGGCCGGCACCCGCCCGCCCGCGCACGTCGTCGCCCTCGCCGCCGAGGCGCTCAGCCGCCGCACCGGGCGGCGGATCAGCCCGGCCGAGACCGGGCTCGCCCGGCCCGCGGGGGTCCGGGCCCCGGACCGGCCCGACGCCGGACCGGACGGCGCGGACGTCCTCGCCCTGCTGGGCGAGGTCCCCGTCTACTCCTCGGCCTGGCGGCCCCCGGGCTGGCCGCCGCCGGACGGCACCGGGACTCCCGGGCGGCCGTCCGGGCGGATCGGGCCGGACCACGTGGCGGCCGCCGAGGCCGTCCTGCCGGTCTTCCGGAGCGCCGACATGATGTTCGGCAGTGGCCTGGCCCGGCCCGCCCTGACCCGCTACCTCGCCACCACCGTGACCCCCTGGCTGCGCGCGGGCGCCGCGCCCGCGGTACGGCACCGGCTGCTGGGCTGCGCCGCGCGGCTCGCCTACACGGCCGGGTTCCTGTGCTTCGACGGCAACCAGCAGGGCGTGGCCCAGGCGTACTACCGGGCCGGGCTGCGGCTCGGCCAGGAGGCGGGCGATCCCGGCTGCTGGGCGCCCGTCCTGCGCGCCATGAGCGTGCAGGCCCACCACCTGGGCCACCGCAGGCAGGCGTGGGAGCTGGCGGAGGCGGCCGCACGCGAGGCGGGGCGGCTGCCCTCCCTCCAGGCCGCCTTCGTCACCGGACAGCTGGCCGTCGCGGAGGCCGCCTGCGGAGACCGGCGGGCCGCGGTGGCCCATCTGGCCGAGGCGGAACGGCTGTTGGAGCGGTCGGACGGACAGCGGACGGCCATCGGCGACTACCACCACTCGGCGCTCGCCCATCAGCAGGCCGAGGCACTGGCCGCACTCGGGGACGTACGGGGCGCGATCGCGGCACTCGGCACCTCACTGCGCCGCAGGCCGCCGGGCGAGAGGCGGGCGCGAGCCGTCACCCTGGCCCGGCTCGCCGAACTCCACCTGAACCAGGGCCATGTGGAACGGGCCTGCGCCTCGTGGCACGAGATGCTGGACGCGGTGCCTCAGCTGGACTCCGCGCGCGTGGACGACGCCGTGCGCCGGCTGCGCGGCCGCCTCCAGCCGGTCCGCGGCAACCACACGGCGCGGGCCCTGCTGGCCCGCGCCTGCGCGCTCACCCGGTGACGTGACCGGGCCGGCACCGGCCCGCGCCTCAGGAAGGCCCGTGGTAGCGGGGGGTCGTGGCGTGCCACTCCTTCGCGCCGCCCATCCAGTTCCAGACCCCCTCCAGGAAGCGGCCCAGCGCGGGTGAGCCGAGGGCGGCCAGCGCGGCCGACTCCGCCTCGACCGTGCGCACCACCTCGTCGTGGACGGCGGCCGTGCGGTTCACCGCCTCCTGGAGGGAGCAGTGCTCCTCGGCCGCGATCAGGCGGGGGAGGTTGGCGTCGCCGGGATCCTCCCGGCCCATCGAGTACAGGTCGTTGAGCAGGCAGGTGGCGACGCCCGCGTACATGTACGTGCGCCGGACCCGGACGTCCGCGAACTCCGGCGCGGGCACCTCGTAGCCGCCGACCGGATCGGTCAGCACCATGCAGGGGAAGAAGCCGTTCTCGTACCGGTGCACCAGGTACTCCCAGACCGGGGGCCGGCGGCCGGACCTGCGCCACTCGGCCTCGTGGTTGTACCCGACGAACATCACGGCCAGCTGGTGGCGCAGGCGGGTCACCTGCGTCGGGGAGGCGAACGCGGAGAGGTGCTCCAGGCCGGAGCGGAAGGCGCGCAGCACCGGCTCGGCCGCCACCCGCTCCTCGAACTGCCGCTCGTAGCCGGCCGGCAGGCGCACGGGGTCCACCACGGCCTGCGCAAGCGCCGTCCGCAGGCCGAGCAGCCCGGGATCGGCGTCCTCGCCCGCATCCGCCCAGTGGTCGTCTACGGACCATTCGCACAGCGCGCACTTGGCGGCCGCGAGCAGCCGGTCCGGGTCGTCGCAGTCCGGGTGCGCGAGCATCATCAGCCGGCCGAAGTGGCAGGAGCGCAGGGCGTCCAGGCGGCCCGCGTAGATCCCCGTTTCGGCGGCCCACAGCACGAGCCGGTCGTTGACGACGTCGGCCAGCGCCGGATCGTCGCGAACGGCGTCGGGGCAGTACAGCGGAGGGATCACGATGCCGGTGCCGGTGCCGGTGGCACTGTCCGGGGCCGGTCCGGCGGCGGGTGCGGGCCCGGGGCCGGTCCCGGGAGCCGTGGCGCCGCGCGTGCCGGCCGCCGCGGGCGGACCGGCCGCGGGCCCGGTGGGCGGGCGGGCGCCCGGGGCGGCATCGGCACGCGTGCGGGCGCCCGCCGCGGGCGCGGCGCGCGGCGGTGACGTGCCCAGTCCGCTGCGGCCGCCGAGCAGCCGGCGCAGGACCTCCGCCGGATCGGCTGCGGCCACCCGGGCGGGGGCGGGGGCGGGGGCGCGGTCCATGGATCCTCCTGGGGGTCGGCACACCCCGCCATGGAGCGCGGCCCCGTCCCGGCTCCGGTACCCCCGAGGGGCCTTGGGCCTGTTGAGGATCCGGCCGTGTTGAAAGCCCGCACGCCGCACCCCCGCCACGGGTCGTACAGGCGTGCAGGGCTTCAACCGGCCGGGATTTTCAACAGACGCCCGGACCGGTGCGGCTACCGCACCGGTCACCCGGCGCCCCACCGTGGGCGTGCAGCCCGCTCCGCGCGACCGACGCAGGGAGGAACCCCGCATGACCGCAGAGGCGCAGCCACCCCTGACCCCCGCCGACGACCGGCAGCTGAGCCTGAGCACCGCCGCCGCCCGCAATCTCGCGACGACCACCAAGTCCGTCCCCCAGATGCAGGGCATCAGCTCCCGCTGGCTGCTGCGCATGCTGCCCTGGGTGGACCTCGGCGCCGGCACCTACCGCGTCAACCGCCGCCTCACCCATGCCGTGGGGCGCGGCCGGGTCTCCTTCGTCCAGGCCGGCGCGGACGACGTGCGCGTCCTCGCGCCCACCCTCACCGAGCTGCCCACCCTCAAGGGCTACGAGGACGCCGCCGTCCTGGAGGAGCTGGCCCTGCGCTTCGTCAAGCGCGACCTGCGCCGCGGCGACGTGCTCGTGGAGGCGGACGCCCCCGTCGACGAGGTGTTCCTCGTCGCCCACGGCCGCTTCGAGAAGAGGGCCGAGGGCAAGTATGGCGGCGCCGAACTCCTCGGCGTGGTGGCCGACGGCGACCAGCTCGGCGACGACGCGCTCGGCCAGACCGACCCGCGGTGGGGCTACGGGGTACGCGCCGCGACCGCCGGGACCGTCATGGTGCTGCGCTGGAGCTCCTTCCAGGAGGTGCTCGGCCGTGCGGCCGGCCTGCGCACGCACCTGGAGCAGTACGTCGCGAACGGGCGCCGGCCCGTCAACCGGCGCGGCGAGGCCGACATCGAGCTCGCCTCGGGCCACGCCGGCGAGGCGCGGCTGCCCGCGACCTTCGTCGACTACGAGCTGCGGCCGCGCGAGTACGAGCTGAGCCTCGCCCAGACCGTGCTGCAGATCCACACCCGCGTCGCCGACCTCTACAACGACCCGATGAACCAGTTCGAGCAGCAACTGCGCCTGACGGTCGAGGCGATGCGCGAACGCCAGGAGTCCGAGCTCCTCAACAACCGCGACTTCGGCCTGCTGCACAACGCCGACTACGGGCAGCGCATCAGCACCTGGTCCGGTCCGCCCACCCCCGACGACATGGACGACCTGCTCAGCATGCGCCGCGGCACGAAGTTCTTCCTCGCGCACCCCAAGGCCGTCGCCGCCTTCTTCCGCGAGTGCAACAAGCGCGGCCTCGCCCTGGACACCGTGGAGGTCCACGGCAGGCAGGTGCCCTCGTGGCGGGGCGTCCCGCTGCTGCCCTGCGGAAAGATCCCCGTCGTCGGCGGCCACACCAGCTCGATCCTGGCCCTGCGCACGGGCGAGGAGGACGGAGGCGTCATCGGTCTGCGCCCGGCCGCGATCCCGGAGCAGATCGAACCCGGCCTCAACGTCCGCTGCATGGGCATCGATCAGAAGTCGGTCATGTCCTACCTGGTCAGCTCCTACTACTCGGCGGCGATCCTCGTCCCCGACGCCATCGGAATCCTCGAGAACGCCGATATCGCCGCCACCCGCGGCTAGCGGGCGTCCGCGCGCCTTGCCGATCAGGCCCCCGACCGGCCCCGATCCCGGGACCGGTTGTCCGCAGGCCGGTCATGGGCTCTACTGCTGTGCAGCCCCCGCACCGGGGGCGCGGGCGGGGAGGGACCAGGATGAGAGCGGACCGGCGGACAGGATGGCGGCCGGAGCGGGCGCACCGGCCGGTGTCGCACCGGCGCCGGACGGGATGGCGCGGCCGCAGGCCGCTGCTGACCCTGCTGATGGCCGCCTTCCTCCTCGTCGGGGCCTGCGCGGCCGCCGGCATCGCCTGGGACCCCTTCAACACCCCCTCCGCACAAGCCGGTACGGCACCCCGGATCGGCGCCCCGTGGACCGCCGGAACCGGCGCCACCCCCGCACCCGCGGACCCCGGCACGGCCGCCGCGCCGTCCGCCGGGAGCCCGGCACCGACCAAGGGCGCGGCCGCCCAGGGCAACCCCGGGGGCGCGACGGACACCGGGGCCGCGCGCCCCGGGGCCCTGCCCTTCGACCTGCCGCAGCCCGCCGCCCTGCGCTCCGGCGCGGCGGGCCGGAAGCTGGTCTTCGCCCACTACTTCACCCCCTACCCGCTCTCCCTCGACAACGCGCGCGCGGACGGCGACTACTACACCCGCCACTACCTGAACCCGGACGGCGAGAGCGGCAAGCACGGGAGATACGGCGGACTGCTGCGCGACCGGCCGCTGCCCGTCGAACCGAAGTCCGGCGACTGGGAGTACGCCAACCTCCAGCAGGAGGTGCGCACGGCCCGCGCGGCGGGCATCGACGGGTTCACCCTCGACATGCTCTCCTTCTCCGGCCGGAACTGGGACCGCTGCAACCTCCTGATGGCGGCGGCCCGTTCGGTCGATCCCGCCTTCAAGATCATGCTGATGCCCGACATGACCTCGCTGAAGACCGACGACCCGGCCGTACTCGCCGAGGCGATCGCCAGGCTCGGCGACGCCCCGGCCGCCCACCGCCTCCCCGACGGCCGGCTCGTCGTCTCCCCCTTCAAGGCGGAGGAGAAGAGCGCCGCGTGGTGGACCCGGGTCCTGGAGGTCCTGCGCTCCGAGCACGGCGTCCAGACCGCGTTCGTCCCCCTCTTCCTCGACTTCGCCGCCCACGCCGACGCCTTCGCCCCCATCAGCCACGGCTTCTCCGAGTGGGGCAGCCGCAGTTACGTCGGCCAGGAGGGCAACACCCGTGACGTCCGGCGGGCGCACGGCATGGGCAAGGTCTGGATGCAGCCCGTCTCGATCCAGGACGCGCGGCCCAACCAGGGCGTCTACGACGAGGCCGGCAACACCGCGACCCTGCGCTCCACCTGGACGCACGCCATCGAGGACGGGGCCGACTGGGTCCAGCTCACCACCTGGAACGACTACTCGGAGGGCACCCAGTTCGCGCCCTCCCTGCACAACGGATACGCCTACCTGGACCTGACGTCCTACTACCTCACCCGCTTCAAGACGGGCAGCTGGCCGGAGATCGTCCGGGACACGCTGTACCTCACCGCCCGCACCCAGTTCGCGTCCGCCGACCCGACGGGCGGCCAGTCGCTGCTGATGGCCCCGCGCAAGGGCACCGCCGCGCCCCGGGACACGGTGGAGGTGCTGAGCTTCCTCGCCGGCCCCGCGGTCGTCCGTACGGCCGTCGGATCCGCGCAGGACACCCACGAGGCCCCCGCGGGGGTGCACTCCGAGCTGCTGCCGCTGAAGCCGGGCACCGCCTCGGCCGCGGTGGTCCGCGGCGGGAAGACCGGCGCGCAGGTGCGGCTGCCGTACGCGGTGGACCGTACGGTGGAGGTCCAGGACCTCCAGTACTACGCGGCGACCAGCGGGCGGTAGAGGGGAGAGGGCGAACGCGGCGGGGGAGCAGGCCACCCTGTCGCGATTGGCCTTGTCGGGCCGGGCGCCGCGCCTTGCATGATCCGCAAGCGGCAGCCCCGCCGAACCCGTCACCCGGAGGTACCGTGACCGAGCCCGCCACCCCGACCGCCTTCCCCGGCGGCGACGCCCTCTTCCGGCTGGACCCGGGCGTCGCCCACCTCAACCACGGCTCCTACGGTGCGGTGCCCGTCCCCGTCCAGGAAGCCCAGCAGGCGCTGCGCGCCGAGGCCCACGCCGACCCCGACGCCTTCTTCAACGGGGTCGCGGGCCGGCTGGACGGGGCCCGGAGCCGGATCGCGGCCCGCCTCGGCGCGGACCCCGAGGGGATCGCCTTCATCTCCAACGCCACCGAGGGCGCCAACCTCGCCCTCGACGCCGTCCCGCTCGCCGAGGGCGACGAGATCCTGGTCACCGACCACGGCTACGGCACCGTCACCGCGGCGGCCGCCCGCCGCGCGCCCGTCACCACGGTCGCCCTGGACCCGCACCTGCCCGACGAGGACGCCGTGCGCGAGGCCGTGCTGGCGGCGCTCACGCCCCGCACCAAGGTGGCCCTGCTCGACCACGTCAGCTCGCCCACCGCCCGCCTCGTCGCGGGACCCCGGCTCCTCGCGGACCTCGCCGCGCGCGGGATCACCACCGTCGTCGACGGCGCCCACACCCCCGGCACGCTGGCCGGACCGGTCGCCGCCGGCGCCGACTTCTGGTTCGGGAACCTGCACAAGTGGGGCTACGCCCCGTCCGGCAGCGCCCTGCTCGCCGTGGCCCCCGCCCACCGGGCCCGCGTCAGGGCGCTGGTGCCCTCGTGGGAGGACCACCGGGGCTTTCCCCGCTCGGTTGAATACCGGGCCACCGCCGACTACACCGGCTGGCTCGCCGCCCCTGAGGGGCTCGACCTGCTCGAACGCCTGGGCGCCGCCCGGGTGCGGGCCCACAACAGCGCGCTCGCCGCCTACGGGGCGGAGCTGCTCGCCAGGCTCCCCGGCTTCACCGCGCTCCCGCACACCCCGGGCCTCCCGATGCGGTCCGTGCTGCTGCCGCCCGGCACCGCCGAGACCCGGGAGTCCGCCGCCGCCCTGCGCGAGGAACTCGCGGCGAAGCTCCGTATCCGGGTCCTGGTCTGGCCCCGGCCGGGCGGCGGGGGCCTGCGCGTCTGCGGGCAGGTCTACAACCGCCCCGAGGAGTACGAGCGCCTCGCCGCGGCCCTGCCCGCCTTCCTGGCACGGTGACACGAAGACGCGGAGGCGCGGAGACGCGGGGAGCGGTGGCGCGGTGAGTCGTGGCGCGGTGGGCGGTGACGCGGCTCAGTCGCGCCGGAGCAGGTACGTGTCCATGATCCAGCCCTTGCGGGCCCGGGCCTCGGTGCGCAGCTCCTC
Organism: Streptomyces sp. NPDC048270; assembly: GCF_040652335.1. Classification (NCBI taxonomy): domain Bacteria; kingdom Bacillati; phylum Actinomycetota; class Actinomycetes; order Kitasatosporales; family Streptomycetaceae; genus Streptomyces; species Streptomyces sp. NPDC048270. Next base: position 129,806 of record NZ_JBEZLV010000007.1, on the reverse strand, counting down.
GATCCGCCCGGCGACCTCCGCCAGCTTCCCCGAGACCAGGATCTCGTCCGGGGTGCCGACGTAGGCCCCCCAGTAGATGAACAGGTCCTGGTCCAGATGTGCGGTGAAGGCGTGCCGCGCGTCCAGCATCACCACCACGTCGTCCACGCCGTCCGGCCAGCCCTCGGCCAGCCGGCGCCCGGTGGTGATCTGGACGGGGCGCCCGACCCGGTTCAGGTTGGTCCGGTGCCGGGCCAGCAGCGCCGAGACACTGCTGATGCCCGGGACCACCTCGTGCTCGAAGGCCACCCGGCCCCGCTCCTGCACCTCGTCGAGGATCGCGAGCGTGGAGTCGTACAGCGAGGGGTCGCCCCACACCAGGAACGCCCCGGTCTCGCCCTCCGCCAGATCCTCCGCGATGAACCGCTCGAAGATCTCGGCCCGCGCGCTGCGCCAGCCGTCCACCGTCGGCGCGTAGTCGGCCGGGGTGCGGTCCCGGTCCGGGTCGCGGCCCTCCACCAGCCGGTGGCCGGGACGGGCGTGCTCGTCGAGCATCGCCCGCCGCAGCCCGGTCAGGTCCGCCTTCTCCTCGCCCTTCTCCAGGATGAGGAATGCGTCCGCCGCGCCGATCGCCCTGACCGCCTGGAGGGTCAGATGGTCCGGGTCGCCCGCGCCTATGCCGATCACTGAGAACTTCTTCACGCCGCTATTCTGCCCGTCATGCGAGCCGCCCTGTTCGTCACCTGCGTCAACGACGCGCTCTACCCGCGTACGGGCATCGCCGTCGTACGCCTCCTGGAGCGGCTCGGCGTCACCGTGGACTTCCCGGCGGCCCAGACCTGCTGCGGGCAGCCGCAGTACAACACCGGCTACCGGCACGAGGCCGAACCGCTCGTGCGGCGCACGGCCGAGGCCTTCGCCGGGCACCCGTACGTGGTCACCCCCTCCGGGTCCTGCGCCGCGATGGTCCGCGAGCACTACCCGCGCATCGGCCGGCGGGCGGCGGCGGAGGGGCGCGGCGGCGAGCTCGCCGCGCTCGCGCAGGAGCTGGCGCCGCGCGTGTACGAGCTGACCGAGTTCCTCATCGACGTGCTCGGCGTGATCGACGTCGGCGCGTACTTCCCGCACACCGTCACCTACCACCCCTCCTGCCACGGCCTGCGCGGTCTCGGGCTGGGCGACCGGCCGCGCCGCCTGCTGGCGGCCGTCAAGGGCCTGGAGCTGGTCGAGCTGCCGGGCGCCGAGGAGTGCTGCGGCTTCGGCGGCACCTTCGCCGTCAAGAACCCGGACGTGTCGGCCGCCATGGGCACCGACAAGACCGCCGCCGCGGCCGCCACCGGCGCGCAGGTGCTGTGCGGCGCCGACAACTCCTGCCTGGCCCACCTCGACGGCCTGCTGCGCCGGGCCCGGTCCCCGCTGCGGACCCTGCACCTCGCCGAGATCCTGGCCGCCACCGAGGAGGAACCCCTGTCATGAGCGGCACGTTCCTCGGCATGCCCGCGTTCCCCGAGGCGGCCCGCGCGGCCGTGCGGGACGACGTGCTGCGGGCCAACCTCCGCCACGCCACCCGCACCATCCGCGACAAGCGCGCCCGGGCGGTCGCCGAACTGGCGGACTGGGACCGGCTGCGCGCCGTCGGCCAGGCGGTCAAGGACCACACCCTGCGCCACCTCGACCGCTACCTCCTCCAGCTGGAGGAGGCCGTGACCGCCGCGGGCGGCACGGTCCACTGGGCGGCCGACGCCGGGGAGGCGAACCGCATCGTGACGCAGCTGGTGCTCGCCACCGGCGAGCGGGAGGTGGTCAAGGTCAAGTCCATGGCCACCCAGGAGATCGGGCTGAACGAGGCGCTCGAGGCCGCCGGGATCGCCGCGTACGAGACCGACCTCGCCGAGCTGATCGTCCAGCTCGGCCGCGACCGGCCCTCGCACATCCTGGTCCCGGCGATCCACCGCAACCGCGCCGAGATCCGCGACATCTTCCGTACCGAGATGGGCCGCTGGGGCCGGCCGGCCCCCGAACCGCTCGGCGACGACCCGCGCGAACTCGCCGAGGCGGCCCGCCTGCACCTGCGCGAGAAGTTCCTGCGGGCCAAAGTCGCCGTGTCCGGCGCCAACTTCATGGTCGCCGAGACCGGCACCCTCGTCGTCCTGGAATCCGAGGGCAACGGCCGGATGTGCCTGACCCTGCCCGAAACGCTCATCTCCGTCGTCGGCGTGGAGAAGGTCGTCCCCACCTTCCGCGACCTGGAGATCTTCCTCCAGACGCTGCCCCGCTCCTCGACGGCCGAGCGGATGAACCCGTACACGACGATGTGGACGGGCACCACGGACGGCGACGGACCGGCCGCCTTCCACCTCGTCCTGCTCGACAACGGACGCACCGACACCCTCGCCGACGAAGTGGGCCGCCAGGCCCTGCGCTGCATCCGCTGCTCCGCCTGCCTCAACGTGTGCCCGGTCTACGAACGCGCCGGCGGCCACGCCTACGGATCCGTCTACCCCGGCCCCATCGGCGCGATCCTCAGCCCCCAACTGCGCGGCACCGCAAGCGGGATCGACGCCTCGCTGCCCTTTGCCTCCACCCTGTGCGGCGCCTGCTACGAGGTCTGCCCCGTCGCCATCGACATCCCCGAGGTCCTCGTCCACCTGCGCGAACGGGTGGCCCAGGGCGGCCCCGTGACCCGCGACGGCATCCGCGTACGGATCCGCCCGGCCCACGGCCACACCGCGGAACGGGCCGCCATGCGGGCCGCCCGGCTGCTGCTGGACCGTCCGGGGGCCCTCGGCGCGGGCGAGCGCCTGCTGGCCCGCGCCCGCCGGCTGCGCCCGCGCCGCCTGCCGGGGCCCGGGCGGGCCTGGACCGACAGCCGCGAACTGCCCGCCGTCCCCGCGGAGTCCTTCCGCGACTGGTGGGCCCGGGAACGGGAGGCCTCCCGATGAGCAGCAGGGACCGCATCCTGGCCCGCGTCCGGCGGGCCGTGGGGGAGCGGGGGCCGGATCCGGATCCGGAGATCGCCCGCGACTACCTGCGCGTCCACGGCGTGCGCACGCCCGCCGAGAGCGCCGACCTGCTCGCCGCCCACCTCGCCGAGTACCGGGCGAAGGTCCACCGCACCGACGAGGACGGACTGCCGCTGCTGCTGATGCGGCTCCTCGCCGAGCGCGGTTCCCGCACGGTCCTCGTCCCGCCCGCCCTGCCCCCGCACTGGCTGGCGGCGGCGGACCCGGTCCGGGTCCCCGACCGGGCCGCGTCCACCCCGTCCGAACTCGACCGCGTGGACAGCGTCGTGACCGGCTGCGCCCTGGCCGTCGCCGAAACCGGCACGATCGTCCTCGACGGCGGGCCCGACCAGGGCCGGCGCCGCATCACCCTGATCCCGGACCACCACATCTGCGTGGTCCGCGTGCCGGACCAGGTGGTGGACTCCGTACCGCAGGCGCTCGAACGCCTCGATCCGGTACGCCCCCTGACCTGGATCTCCGGCCCCTCCGCCACCAGCGACATCGAACTCGACCGGGTGGAGGGCGTACACGGCCCCCGCACCCTGGAGGTGGTCCTGCTCGGCGCACAATGAGGGCATGTCATCCCACATCGCCCTCACCGCCCTCGTGGTCCGCGACTACGACGAGGCCATCGACTTCTACACCCGCGCGCTCGGCTTCGACCTCGTCGAGGACACCGCCCGCCCCGACCGCTCCCGGTGGGTCGTGGTCCGCCCGCCCGGTGCCAAGGAGGCGGCCCTGCTGCTGGCCCGCGCCAAGGACGAGGCCCAGCGCGCCCGCGTCGGCGACCAGACCGGCGGCCGCGTCGGCTTCTTCCTCCACACCGACGACTTCGCGCGCGACCACGCCCGGATGACCGCCGAGGGCGTCCGCTTCCTGGAGGAGCCCCGCCACGAGGCGTACGGCTGCGTCGCCGTCTTCGAGGACCTGTACGGAAACCGCTGGGACCTGCTGCAGCCCGCCTAGGACGCCCCTTTCGCAGTCGGCCCGCCGGGGGCTCCCGGGCGGCCGGCGAGCCCGGGAGCCTCGGCCGCCGCGTCGACGGGCTCCCCGGCCGCCACCCGCCCGGCCAGCGCCCGGGCCCACATGACCAGCCCCGCCACGTCGATCCCGTAGGAGTCCTCCTGGCCGGCCAGGGCGTCCGCCCCGCGGCGCAGCAGCCGCGCCCCGCCGACCGCGTTGCCGCGTGCGGCGTGCGTCAGCCCCACCGCGAGCTGCGCGAGGCCGCGCCAGAGCGGAGCCGCCTCCTCGGGCCCCGACTTCCAGGCGTCCTCGAACACCTCGTGGGCGTGGAAGGGCATCCCGGCGTCCAGCAGCCGCTGCGCCTCCGCGAGCGTCCGCGCGGGGGTGCGGACCACTCCCTCGGGCTGCCGCTCGACCCCGGCCGCCCCGTACGGCAGCGGCCGCCCCAGCCCGTCCCGGGGCCGCGCACTGCGCGCCCGCCCCTCGGCGTCCCGGTCCCTGGCCCTGTCCCTGTCGCGGTCCTCGTCCGTTGCGTTCACCACCTCATCTTCGCCGTCGCCGATTACCGGTGCATGAACACCCCTCGGCGTGGGGTAATGTTCTGCATGTGCCGCCGAGAAGGGGGAAACCCCAGGTCGCAGGCACAACGGGACGTGGCGCAGCTTGGTAGCGCACTTGACTGGGGGTCAAGGGGTCGCAGGTTCAAATCCTGTCGTCCCGACTTTTCGAAGTCGCAGGTCGAGGGGCCGTTTCGGAGCAATCCGAAACGGCCCCTCGGTCGTTTCCGGTTCAACGGCCGGGGGCCCCGCCCGCCGCAGCCCGCGCCCGGCCTGCCCGCCCGCCCTCGCCGCCGTCACCGTCGGAGGCGTATCCGCGCGGCTTCTGGGAAGGTGCAAGGACAGGACGGAAGGGTGATGGGATGGTTCCGGGAGCGGACAACGAGCGCTTCACCGTCGCGGTCCAGCATGTGGACGGAGCCGTCGTCATCGAGCTGGCGGGAGAGCTGGACCACGACACGGCCCAGCCCCTGCGGGAGGCCCTCGACGCGGCGGTCGCCCACGGCGGTCGGCTGCTGGTGGACCTGACGGGCCTGGGGTTCTGCGACTCCACCGGGCTGAACGTGCTGCTGCACGGCAGGCTCTCGGCCCTGGAGGCCGGCGGCAGCGTGGAGCTGGCCGGACTGCAGGGCTCCGTGGCCCGGATGTTCCGCATCACCGGCGCCGACGGGATCTTCCCCGTGTACGCCGATGTGGCCCAGGCGATGACCGGCACGAACGGCCCGCCGGCCTAGTACCACCGCGCCCGGGTGGTCGGGTCCGGCCACAGGTCAGTACGACTACTGCACGTCGACACCGAGGAGTCGGAGCGTCATGGAACAGCGGGGGTCACCCGACCGGACCTGGTACCTGGTACTGGACGGGGCCACCGATGTCGTGACGCGCAGCCGGGACTTCGCGCGCCGCGCACTGGCCGCGTGGCACTGGCTGCCGGCCGCGACGCAGGAGGAGCGGGACGCGGCCGACGACGTGCTGCTGCTGGTCTCCGAGGTGGTGGCCAACGCCTGTCTGCACGGCGGCGGGCCGACTGCGCTGCTGCTGGACTGCGACGCGGAGCGGCTGCGCATCGAGGTGACCGACGGGAATCCGGCGCCGCCGGTCCCGGTGCGGGCGGGGCCGGGGACGCGGCGCGGGCAGCCCGGCGGGCACGGGCTGCTGATCATGGACCGGCTGGCCCGCAGGTGGGGCACCAGGCCCGGGCCGCACGGCAAGTGCGTGTGGCTCGAGGTGGCCGCGCCCGCCGGCGTCAGGAATCCAGAGCCGCGATGATCTGCTCGGTGGTGGCGACCCTGCCGATGCGCGGGAAGATCTTGCCGAAGGTGTGGGCGTGCGAGTCGGCGTCCAGGTCGGCGGTCGCGTCCTCCGCGAACACCAGGTCGTAGCTCAGCTCCCAGGCCGTACGGGCGGTGGACTCGACCCCGGCGCTGGTGGAGATCCCCGCCAGGACGATGCGGTGGATGCCCCGCCGGCGCAGCTGGAGGTCCAGCTCGGTGCCGGTGAAGGCACCCCAGTGGCGCTTGGTGACGACCACGTCCCCGAGCGCGGCGAGCTCGGCCGGGATCTCCGAGAACGCGGGCGGCGGGGCGGCGGCCGGCCCCGGGCGGTCCACATTGGCCGTGGGCAGGTCGCCGCTGTCGGGGGACCAGGCGACCTTGACCAGGACCACGGGCAGCCGGCGGGCGCGGAAGGCCTCCGCGAGGGCGATCCCGTGCTTCAGGATGCCGTCGGAGGGCCTGGCCGTGGGCAGGCCCAGGATGCCGGTCTGCAAATCGATGAGGACGAGGGCGGTGTCCTCCCCGAGGGCGAGGCGGGTCGGGTCGGCGGTCGGATCGGCCATGAGGGGCTCCTTCGGGAGGAATGCGGACATGGTGCCGGCGCTGCACGGCGACCTTACCGATCACCGACCTCCCCGGAATGGGAACACGCGTGCGGAGCGAGGGCGTCCCTGTCTGCCCCGACCCCGGCTCCGACCGGAGCGGGCCCGACCCGCCGGGTCCGCCCCGGCGGCCGAGTTCCATACTGGCCGGTGTGAAGACCGAAGACGACACCGTCCTGTTCGACGTCGAGGGCCGGACCGCGGTGATCACCCTCAACCGCCCCAAGTCCCTCAACGCACTCACCCACCCCATGGTGCGGCGCATGGCCGCAGCCCTGGCGGCCTGGGAGCGGGACCCCGCCGTCCAGCAGGTGCTCGTGCGCGGCGCCGGGGAGCGCGGGCTGTGCGCGGGCGGGGACATCCGGGCCATCCACGACGACGCCAAGGCCGGGACCACCGCCTCCGCTGAGTTCTGGCGCGACGAGTACCGTCTCAACGCCCGCATCGCCCGCTACCCCAAGCCGTACGTCGCCCTCATGGACGGCATCGTCATGGGCGGCGGGGTCGGCGTCTCGGCCCACGGCGGCGTCCGCATCGTCACCGAGCGCTCCCGCGTCGCCATGCCCGAGACCGGCATCGGCTTCGTCCCCGACGTCGGCGGGACCTGGCTGCTCGCCCGCGCGCCCGGCCGGCTCGGCACCCATCTCGCCCTCACCGGCGCGGCCGTGGGCGCAGCCGACGCCCTGCTCTGCGGCCTCGCCGACCACTTCGTCCCCGCCGCTCGGCTGCCGGAGCTGGCCGCAGCCCTCGCCTCGGCCCCCGTCCACGAGGTGCTGCCGCGCCACACGGCCGCGCCCCCGCCCGGTGAACTCGCCGCCCGGCGGCCCTGGATCGACCGCTGCTACGCAGCGGACACCGTCGAGGAGATCGTCGAGCGGCTGCTCGCCGACGGGGACCCGGCCGCCAAGGAAGCCGCCGAGACCGTCCTGGCCAAGTCCCCGACGGCACTGAAGGTCACCCTCGCTGCGCTGCGCCGGGCCGCCGCCCTCGGCTCGCTGGAGGAGGCGCTCGTCCAGGAGTTCCGGGTCTCGTGCAACGCCCTGGCCTCGCCCGACCTGGTGGAGGGCATCCGCGCCCAGGTCGTGGACAAGGACCGCCGTCCGCGCTGGTCCCCGCCCGCCTTGATGGAGGTGACCGGCGCGGACGTGGAGCGGCACTTCGCACCGCTCGCGGGCGGCGACCTGGTGCTGTGACCCCGGGCCGCCCGGCCCGGCCTACGAGCCGACGTACTCGCGCAGGTGGCGCGCGGTCAGTGTGTCGGCTCCGGCCACCAGGGCGGCCGGGGTCCCCTCGAAGACGACCTCGCCGCCGGCGTGGCCGCCGCCCGGGCCGATGTCGATCAGCCAGTCGGCGTGCGCCATCACCGCCTGGTGGTGCTCGATGACGATCACCGAGTTCCCGTGGTCGACGAGCCGGTCCAGCAGGGCGAGGAGCTTGTCCACGTCGGCCATGTGCAGCCCGGTCGTCGGCTCGTCGAGGATGTAGGTCGAGGACTTCTCGGCCATGTTGATGGCCAGCTTGAGCCGCTGCCGCTCGCCGCCCGACAGGGTGTTGAGCGGCTGGCCGAGCCGCAGGTAGCCCAGCCCCACGTCGGCGAGCCGGCCCAGGATCGTCCGGGCCTGGCCGGTGGTGAAGAACTCGTAGGCCTCCGCCACCGGCATGTCGAGGACCTCGCTGATGTTCTTGCCGCGCAGGGTGTACGTGAGCACCTCCGGGGTGAACCGGCGCCCCTCGCACTCCTCGCAGACCGAGGCCACCCCGGCCATCATGGCGAGGTCCGTGTAGACCAGCCCGATGCCGTTGCACTTGGGGCAGGCGCCCTCCGAATTGGCGCTGAAGAGGGCCGCCTTGACCCCGTTGGCCTTGGCGAACGCCGTCCGGACCGGGTTCAGCAGCCCCGTGTAGGTCGCCGGGTTGGACCGGCGCGAGCCGCGGATGGGCGACTGGTCGGCCACCACCACCCCGTCCCGCCCGGCGAGGTACCCGTGGATCAGCGAACTCTTCCCGGAGCCGGCCACGCCGGTCACCACGGCCAGCACCCCCAGCGGCACCTCCACGCTGACGTCCTTCAGGTTGTGCAGGTCGGCGCCCTTGACCGAGAGGTGGCCGCGCGGGGTGCGCACCCGCTCCCGCAGCCGCGCCCGGTGCCCGAGGTGGCGCCCGGTCAGGGTCCCGGAGGCGCGCAGCCCGTCCACGTCCCCGCTGTAGCAGAGCTGCCCGCCCGCCGTGCCCGCCCCGGGGCCCAGGTCCACGACGTGGTCCGCGATGGCGATGACCTCGGGCTTGTGCTCGACGACGAGCACGGTGTTGCCCTTGTCGCGCAGCCTCAGCAGCAGGTCGTTCATGCGGCGGATGTCGTGCGGGTGCAGGCCGGTGGTCGGCTCGTCGAAGACGTACGTGATGTCGGTGAGCGAGGAGCCGAGGTGGCGGACCATCTTCACGCGCTGGGCCTCGCCGCCGGAGAGGGTGGCCGACTGGCGGTCCAGGCTGAGGTAGCCGAGGCCGATCTCGACGAGGGAGTCCAGCAGGTCCCGCAGGCTCGCGAGCAGCGGAGCCACCCCGGGGTCGTCGATCCGCCGGACGAACGCGGCCAGGTCGCTGATCTGCATCGCCGAGCACTCGGCGATGTTCACTCCGTGGACGCGCGAGGAGAGGGCGGCCGCGGACAGCCGGGTGCCGCCGCAGTCGGGGCAGTCGGCGAAGACCACGGCCCGGTCCACGAAGGACCGGATGTGGGGCTGCATGGACTCGCGGTCCTTGGCCAGGTACGTCCGCTGGATCTTGGTGATCAGGCCCTCGTAGGTGAAGTTGTTCGGCCCGACCTTCACCTTCACCGGCTCCTTGTGCAGGAAGTCGGCCCACTCCTGCTCGGTGAAGTCCTTCAGCTTGGTGTCGGGGGAGTAGAAGCCGCAGTTCGCCATGACCTGCCAGTACCAGGAGTCGACGGCGAAGCCCGGCACGGTGATGGCGCCCTCCCTGAGGGAGAGCTCGCGGTCGACCAGCTGGTCCACGGCTATGTCCGAGACCTGGCCGATGCCCTCGCACCGCTGGCACATGCCGTCCGGGGTGTTGAAGCTGAAGGCGGTGGACGTGCCGATGTGGGGGGCGCCGAGGCGCGAGAAGACGATCCGCAGCATGGTGTAGGCGTCGGTGGCGGTGCCGACCGTGGAGCGGGAGTTCGCGCCCATGCGCTCCTGGTCGACGACGATGGCCGCGCTCAGGTTGTGCAGCCCGTCCACGTCCGGCCGGCCCAGGCTCGGCATGAAGGACTGGATGAAGGCGGTGTACGTCTCGTTGATCATGCGCTGGGACTCGGCGGCGATGGTGCCGAACACGAGGGAGGACTTCCCGGAGCCGGAGACGCCGGTGAACACGGTGAGCCGGCGCTTGGGGATGTCCAGGGAGATGTCGGCGAGGTTGTTCTCCCGCGCTCCGCGGACCCGGATGACCTGGTGGCTGTCGGCGGCGATGTGCACGGAACTCCTCGCGGTGGCGTGATGGTGTCTCGGCTTATTTTATACACTGTACTCTATACGCTGTAGTGTATTTTTCTGCCGAGAGCGGGAGGGCCGGGATGGCGAGGGACCGCAGTGGTACGGGGGATCCCGTCCGGACGCTGGAGCTGCTGTGGCGCGGGCCCGGCCAGGAGGCGCACGCCGGGCGGCGCGGTCCGCGGCAGGGACTCAGCGTGGACGCCGTGGTCCACGCCGCGATCGCCCTCGCCGACGCGGAGGGCCTGACCGCGGTGACCATGCGGGCGCTGGCCCAGCGCCTCGGAGTGACGCCGATGACCCTCTACACGTACGTGCCGGGGAAGGCCGAGCTGCTCGACCTCATGCTGGACGACGCCTACCGGACCATGGACCGCGCCCGGCCGCGGCCGGACGCGCCGGAACCCTGGCGGACGCGGGTGACCCGCGTCGCCGAGGACAACCGGGCCCTGCTCACCCGCCACCCCTGGATCGCGGACCTGTCCGCCGTCCGCCCGCCGCTGGGCCCCGGCGTGATCGCCAAGTACGAGTACGAACTGGCGGCCTTCGACGGCATCGGGCTCACCGACGTCGAGATGGACGCCGCCCTGACCCACCTCCTCGCCTTCGTCCACGCCGAGGCGCTGGCCGCCGCCGACGCCGCCGAGCACAACAGCCGCCAGAGCGACGAGGAGTGGTGGTCGGTCGTCGCACCCCTGCTGGAGCGGGTCCTCGACCCCGCGCGCTACCCGCTCGCCGGCCGGGTCGGCAGCGCGGTCGGCGCCTATGACCCGCAGACGGTCTGGGCCTTCGGCCTGCGCTGCGTCCTGGACGGACTGGCCCGCCTCATCGAGTCGAGGCCCGGGTCCTGAGGCGCTGCAACGGCGTCCGGCGGGGCGCCCGGCCATCGCCCCCTAGCGGTAGCCGGTGGTGTCCGCCGGGCGGCCCGGGTCCTGGACCTCCACCATGTACCGCCAGCAGTCCGGACGGCTGCCGTCGAGATCCGTGAACCCGTACACCCCGGCGAGCTGCCCGCTGGACAGGGACTGCCCGTTCCAGCGCGCCCGTTCCGGGTCCGCGGCGAGCGCCGCGACCGCCCGGCCCACGTACGAGGGGGTCTCGGAGATGGCGAAGTGCGGGACCTTGTCCAGCGCGTCCCGCCAGTTCTCCTCGGCCACACCGAAGTTGTCGAGCATCATCTCCGAACGCAGCCACCCCGGGGTCAGCGCCACCGCCGTGGCCCCGCGCGGCCCCAGCTCGTGCCCCAGCGCGAACGCCATCCGCAGCACGGCGGACTTGGCGATGTCGTAGAAGAACGACACCCGGTAGTGGGCGGCGTTGTACTCGGCGGTGCCGTCCGTCATCTCCACCACCAGCCCGCCCGGCCGGCGCAGCAGCAGGGGCATCGCGAAGTGGCTGGTGACGGCATGGGTCTCGACCGCGAGCCGCAGCAGCCGCAGGCCCTTGTCCAGGTCGTGCTCCCAGACCGTGCTGTCCCACTCGAAGAGGTGCTCCCCGCCCCAGATGTCGTTGACCAGGACGTCCAGGCGCCCCTGCTCGCGGTCGATCCGCCCCACCAGGGCCTCGACCTCGGCCCGCTCCAGGTGGTCGGCGACCACCGCGACACCGCGGCCGCCCGCCGCCGTCACCAGCTCGGCCGTCTCCTCGATCGTCTCCGGCCGGTCGTACTCCGAGCGTCCCCTGCGGGAGCTGCGCCCCGACACGTACACGGTCGCGCCCTGCGCGCCCAGCTGGACCGCGGTGCCCCGGCCCGCGCCCCGCGTAGCCCCGGCCACCAGGGCGACCTTGCCTTCGAGTGTGCGCTGTGCTTCAGCCATGGGCCCGACCCTACGACGGCCCGCCCCGCTCCCGCCCGCCGAACACGGCGAGCGCCGCCAGCGACAGGACGAGCCCCCCGGCCGCCATGCCGAGGGCCGGGCCCGGCCCCCACAGCGTCCAGGCCGCGCCGAACAGCAGGGACCCGGCGAACCGGGCCAGCGCCTGGGCCGTCTGGAGCACCGCGAGGCCCGTGGTGCGCAGCCCGGCCGGGAGCAGCGGCCCGGCCGCGGCCATCAGCACCCCGTCCGTGGCCGCGTAGAACAGGCCGAGCAGCCCGAGGACCCCGAGCACGAGAAGCGGCCCCGCCGGCACCGGAGCGAGCAGCAGCAGGCAGGCGCCGAGCAGCAGCACGTGCCCGCCCAGGAACACCCGGCGCCGGCCCAGCCGGTCCGCGGCCCGCCCGGCGGGCAGCGCGGCCAGCAGGAACACCGCCGCCGTACCGACGGGAAGCAGCGGGAAGTACGCCGCCGGCAGCTCGAGCCGGCGCTGGAGCAGCAGGTAGAGGAAGGCGTCGCCGACGGTGAACAGGCCGAGCACGGCGGCGGTCGCGCACAGCCGCCGCAGACCCGGGATCCGTACGAGCGTGCGCACCGGGGGCAGCGGGGTGCGTGCGGCGGCGGCGGGCGCGGGGGCCTCCCGTACGAACAGGACCAGCACCACCACCCCCAGCACCGCGAAGCAGCAGCTGACCGTGAACACGGCCGCGTAGCCGTCCGCCACCACCCACAGCACGGCGAAGGCGGCCAGCGGCCCCAGCAGGGCGCCCGCCGTGTCCAGCGCGCGGTGCACCCCGAAGGCGCGGCCCTGCTCCTGCGGCGGGCAGGACAGCGAGATCAGCGCGTCGCGGGGGGCGGTGCGCAGGCCCTTGCCGGTCCGGTCGGCGGCGAGCACCGCCGCCACCGACCAGGGGGTGGTGACCGCGAGCAGGGCCGCCTTGCACCCGGCGGAGAGCGCGTAGCCCAAGCCCGCCACGAGTTTGCGGCGGTGCGTGCGGTCGGAGATCCGGCCGCCCGCCAGGCGCAGCAGCGCCGTGGCGCCCTGGTGGAGCCCGTCCAGGGCGCCGAAGGCGAGCGGGGACATGCCGAGCCCGGCGACCAGGTACAGCGGCAGCACGGCCGTGACCATCTCGGCCGAGACATCCGTGATCAGACTGACCAGGCCGAGCGCGAACACCGTGCCGGGCACGGCCCGCAGGGGGCCGCTCGGGACCGGGGTGTTCCCGGCCGCGTCCGCGGCCCGGCTGGTCGACAGGTACACGGATGCCTCCCAGAAGGCGACTAGAACCAGTTGACGGTGAGCGGGAACCCGGCGGTGACGGTCGCGCCCGTGGAATCGGTGGCCGTGGCGGTGATCTGGAGGGTGCCGCTGGCCCAGGGCTTGCCGCTGATCCGGCCGGTGCCGGGGTCGACGGTCAGACCCCAGGGCAGACCGGTGGCCGCGTAGCGGACGGGGGGCTTGCCGCCGGTGGCGCTGAGCTGGATGGTGCAGGACTGGTTGAACTTGCAGGTCTGCGGCCCCGGATCGGCGAGCTTCAGGTCACCCGCGGTCGGGGTGGGGGTCGGTGAGGTGGGGGTGGGAGTGGGGGTGGGCGTCGAGCCGCCGAACACCTCGCTGATCGGCTGGACGTTGGCCGCGTTGCCCGCGTGCGTCGTACCGAAGAGGTCCTCGAAGGTCCGCAGCAGGTGGTGGTGGTTGAAGGGGGTCGCGTACCTGCCCGTCTTCACGTGCGCGCCGTAGAAGACGGTGGCGATCTGGTTCGACCCCAGGTAGTTGTCCTCGTCCCAGGTCAGCACCAGCAGGCTGTTGTTGGCCTTCGCCCACTGGGCGTACGCGTCGATGTTGTTCTTCGTCCAGGTGTCGCCCGTGGCGACCGGGCAGGAGTGCATGTCGTTGCACTGGTTCGGCACCACGAACGACAGGTGCGGCAGCGCCGCGAAGTTGTTCTGCGGGAACTGCGCCCAGGTCTTGCCGGTGTTCAGCGGCACGTTCTTGAAGGCGAACCACGGGTTGTGCTTCTGCGCGTACTGGCCGTTCGTGCAGGCCGTGGACCCCTCGCTCGGCAGGTCCTCGTTGTACGTCGCGAAGGTCTTGCCGGCCGCGATCAGCTCCTGGCCGAGGTTCGGCGCGGTCATCGACTGCGGGACGTAGCAGCCGTCGCCCGTGATGCCCTGCGTGGCACCGGAGAAGAGGTTGAAGTAGTTGGGCTGGCTGGGGTGGGTCAGCGCCTTCATGCCGGTCAGGCTGGCGCCGCCGTTCGCCAACTGGTTGATGTACGGGGCGTTCGAGCTGCCGATGATCTCCCCGTACTGCTTGTTCTCGTACACGACGACCACCACGTGGTCGTACGAGGGCAGCGCGGCCGCGGCCGCCGCGGTGGCGGTGGAACCGGTCTCCGCCGCCTGGGAGTTGGCGACGGTGAAGGCGCCCAGCAGGCCGAGGGCGCCGAGTCCGGCGACGAGCGCGGACCACCGGGCCCGGCGTCTCGCGTCGGCCCTGGGTGAGGGGATGGGCATGGCGGATCCTCCTTGGGTTCAGCGGATGTGGTGCGAGCGGGCCGGATGGTCATTCCTCGCGCCGGGCCGCGCCGGCGACGGAGATGTTCAAGAAGCGCGGCACGGGCCGCCGCCGGTCGCGGAAGTCCTCCGCGACCGCGGCGCGCACGGCCGCCAGCCGCGCCCCGGGCAGCAGCACCAGGGCGCTGCGCCCCGGCTCCTGCCCGGGAGGCCAGGCGCTCAGGGCTCCGGCCCGGCGGGCGCAGGCCACGGCCCGCTCCAGCTCCGCCGGGCGGTCCCCGGCCTCGCCGCGCACGGCCACCAGCACCAGCCGTGCACCGGAAGACGCCGGGTCGAAGGGGACGTACCGCTGCCGCCGCCGGGGCTCCGCGCCCAGCAGCAGGGCCTTGCCCTGCCGGGCGAAGAGCACCGCGCGGCGCAGGGTGTCGTCCCCGTCCGGCAGCGCCGCGGCCAGCAGCCGGGCCAGGTGCGCGCGGTCCGGCAGTTCACCGGGGTCCGTGTGCACATCGGCCACCGCCAGGGCCACGGCGCAGTCGGCCGGCTCCGCGGTGGCCAGCCCGGCGGCCGCCGTGAGCGAGCCCTGCACGTGCAGGTCCGTCCCGCCGCGGCCGAGGCCGGCCCGGGCCAGCGCCCGCAGCACGGTGTACGGCCGCACCGCCCAGGCGGGGGCGGCGGGCAGCGGCCCCGACAGGGTCAGCGGCAGATCGCAGCTGTCCGCCGGGTGCCCGAGCGAGCTGAGCCGGACCATGCCGTCGGTGCGCGGGGCCGCCGCGGCGGCGGTCGGCCAGCCGGCCGCGGCGGCCAGCCCGGGGGAGCCGAGGTGGAAGGCGTACGGCGCGCTCCACACGGCGGCGGGCGGCCGGCCGTGCGCGGCCTCCAGCGCGTAGGCGACGAGCCGGAAGAGCGGATCGGCGGTGGCCCGCCGAGCCAGGTCCCCTCCGGCGCGCTCCCCCCACCCGGCTGAGCCCATGCCGACTGCGCCCGCGCCCGCCCGGCCCGGGGCGGTGCCGGTTGCGCTCGTGCCCGACCGGTCTGCGCCGGTGCCGGTCGCGTTCGTGCCTGCCGGGGTCGGGGCGGTGCCGGTTGCGCCTGTGCCCGCGGCGGCTGCGGCGGTGCTGCTTGCGCCTGTGCCCGCCGAGGCTGCGGTGGTGCCGGTTGCGCTCGTGCGGGCCGGGGCCGGGGCGGTGCCGGTTGTGTTCGTGCGGGCCGTGACCGCGGCGGGGCCGGGGCTCCCGGCGGGCTGCCCGAAGACGGGTCGGGCGGGGGCGGGGGGTGTCACGGCCGGGGGAGGGGTTGCGGGGGTGGTGGGTTTGGTCACGGGGTGTCCTTGCGGGCCAGGAGACGGTAGGCGTTTCCGCCGTCCGTGATGCGGGCGGCGGCCGAGCGCAGGGCGTCGAGTGCGGCCGCGCCCGCGAAGCACGGCAGTGCCGCCGTGCGGACGAGGCCCGCGCGGGCCCGGGCGCCGGGCGTGGGCGGCGGGCCCCACGGGCGGTCCGGATCCGGGGCCAGCCGCGCGGCGGTCAGGGCCACCGCGCCGAAGAAGTCGTTGCCCTGGTGGGCGGGCCCGTGCTCCTCGACCAGCACGGTGAACCCCCGGTCCGCCAGCGCCTCGCGCAGGTTCGCGGCCGGAACCAGGTGCTGGTGCTGCGGCTGGAACCACGGCAGCCATGCCCCGCCCAGCAGGTCGGCCATGCGGGACTCCGGGTCGGGCACCTCGATGGTCAGGAACCCGCCCGGGGCCAGGACGGCGGCCGCCGTGTCCAGCTCCGCCTGCGGATCCCGGGTGTGCTCCAGGTAGTGGTACATGCTGACCACGCCGTACCGGCCCGCCAGCTTCGAGGCGAACTCCGGGAACTGGCCCTGGTATCCGGTCTCCACCCACCCGCGGCGCTCCGCCCCGAGGATCCCGTCGCCCATGTCCAGCCCGTCGAACCGGGTCCCCGGCCAGACCTCGCGCGCCGCGTTGCAGAAGTGCCCGTGTCCGGTGCCCACGTCGAGCCAGGACTCCGGGCCGGACCCGCCCGCATGCCCGCGGAGCATCTCGGCGCGCGCCCGGTAGGAGGGGCCGAGCCGTCCGAAGACCGTGCCCGCGCCCTCGCCGCCCCGCCCGTCGTAGAAGTCGCGGTAGTAGAACTCCAGCCCCTCCGGGCTCAGCCGGGGGTTCTGGAAGACGTGCCCGCAGTCCTCGCAGCGTTCCAGCGTGAACCGGCCGGGCTTGCCCTGGAGCAGGTCCGGCACCCGGACCCGGACGGCGAGCCGCCCGCTCCCGCACCACGGGCAGTCCGGGCGGCGGGCCTCGAAGAAGCGGTCCGTCCCTTCGGCCAGGTCGGCCCGGTAGGCGGCGGCCCGGTAGGCGGCGGCCGGGCCGGACGCCGGCTCCCCGCCCCCGCCCCGGCGGGCCGCCGCGGCCGTCCGCACGGCCGCGCCGAGGGACCGTACCGGCCGGGCGGCGGTGGCCCGGGCCAGATCGGCCGGGCGCAGCGGGGAACGCGGCCCGCCGAGGACCAGGTACGGCTGGAGCCAGTACAGCCCGGCCGCGGCGGCCCCCCACCGGCCCTGGCGTACGGCGACGCCCGCCAGCAGCGCCAGCCCGGCGAGCTGGGCCGCGGCCAGTGCCCCCGGCGGCAGCCCCTGCGCCCGCAGTTCGGCGGCCCGCCCGGGACCGGTCGCCCCGGGCGGCGGTCCGCAGCTCAGGGCGGGCGCGATCGCCAGGCCCGTGGCGCCGGCCGCGTACTCCTTCAGGCGGCGGGTGAGCGCGAGGAGTTCCACCGGCCCCGGCCGCGGCCCGTCCGGATCCACCCCGGCCCGCGCGAGGACCTCCTCGGCGGCCAGCACGGCGAACCCGGCGCCGCGCCCCTCCCCGAGCCGGTCCGCCTGGTAGCGGGCGGGGTTTACCAATCGCAGCAGCCCCAGGGCCCGCTCGGCGGGCAGGTCCGCCGGCAGCAGGTCCAGGACCCGCAGCCCCTCCCGTTCGGCGTGCGCGCAGGCGGAGAGGAAGGTGGCCGCGTCCGCCTCGACCCCCCGGGCGGTGAGCAGCCGCCACCCGGCGGCCCGCGGTACGCCGGTCGCCGCGGGCGGGGCGGCCGGCAGCACCGGCACCGCCCGCAGCCTGCGGCCGGCCCGGACGGTGCCGGCGCCGAGCGCGGCCAGCAGCACCGCCGAGGTCCACGGGACCCGGGGGATCGGGAGTGGCGTCATCGCAGCTTCTCCAACCGGTCGGCCGCGGCGGCGGCTCCGCCCGCCGCGGCGAATGAGGCCTGGATGCGCCGGGCGGACCGGCGGGGGCCGGGCTCGTCCAGCACGGCCGTGAGGGCGTCGCGCAGTTCCTCGGCGCGGGTCCGGCCGAACCGAAGCCGCACCCCGGCCCCGGCGTCCACGACCTGGCGGGCCACGATCGGCTGGTCGTCGCGGATCGGCGCGACCACCAGCGGCAGCCCGAACGCGAGGGCCTCGCAGACGGTGTTGTGGCCGCCGTGGCAGACCACGGCGTCCAGGTGGGGCAGCAGCTCCAGCTGCGGAACGCGCTCCTGCGACAGCAGGTGGTCCGGCACGGAACCGATGAGTGCGGCCGGTGCCGCGAGCACCAGCTGCACGTCCTCCGCGAGGTGTTCGGCGGCCCCGAGCACCGCCCGGTAGAAGCGGCCGCCGGCCTCCTGGTTGAGGGTGCCCAGCGACACCAGCACCCGGCGGCGCGCCGGGTCGAGCCGCTGCCAGGGGAATCCGGGAGCGGCCGGGCGGGCTCCGAAAGCCGGTCCGACGAAGGCGTGGTGCGGCGGGAACTCCTGCTCCGGACCGACGAGTTCGGGGGTGGAGAAGACCAGGACGAGCCGGTCGGAGAAGCGCGGATCCCAGCCGGGGGACACCGGGCCGAACTCGGCGACCAGTCCGCGGATCCGCTCCGCAACCCACTCCCCGACCTTCGGGAAGTCCGCGAAGGGCCGGGTGAGTTCGGCGGAGGTGCTGGCGGAGGTGGCCCACGGGATCCCGAGCCGCTCGGCCACCAGCGGTCCGGCCAGGGCCTGCTGGTCGGCGACCAGCACGTCCGGCTCGAAGGCGCGGACGGCATCGGCCACCCCCGGCACCATCGCCCGTGCGAGCGGCACCAGCGCCTCCTCCCACAGGAACCGCAGCGCCGCGACCCCGCGCAGGTCGCGCCAGCGCGCGTGCAGCGCGGTGTAGCCGCCGCCCGCCTCCTCCCCGGCCGGCAGGATCCGGGCCTGCGCGGGCAGCATCCGGGCCAGCACCGCGGAGGGCCCGGCCCAGGCGATCTCGTGGCCGCGGGCGGCCAGTTCGGCCCCGACGGCCACCGTCGGATTGACGTGTCCCGCCAGCGGCGGAACGGTGAACAGCACCCTCATGGGACCAGCGCTCCCACCCGGGTCCCGGGCGTCTCCCGTGCCGCCCGCGCCGCCGACCGGCCCGCTGCCGCGTCGAGATGGGCCAGTACGGCTTCCCGCAGCGCCCCGCTGGTCTCCTTGAGCACGTCGTGCCCCAGCCCCGGCAGGATCCGCAGGACCCCTTCCGGTGCGTGCAGGGCCAGCTCCCGTGCTCCCGGCACCAGTTCGGAGTGCTCCCCGCACACGATCAGCAGGGGGCAGCGCAGCCGCGCGTAGTCGGCCGCGGTGAAGGTGCGGCCCGCCGCCATGTCGTCGATGAGGGTGGTGCGGTTGAGCAGCTCGTCGGCGATCGCGGTGAGGTTCGCGGCCTTGCGCAGCCGCAGGGTGCGCAGTTCGGCCGGGACCGGACTGTCCTCCAGGCTGAGCGCGGCGGCCGACAGGGTGTCCACCATGTTCTCCACCCAGGCCCCGCTCAGCGGGGGCTCCAGCAGGGTCAGCCCCGCGACGAGGGCGGGCCGGGCCAGCGCCGCGTGCAGGGCGAGCGTGCCCCCGTAGCTGTTGCCGACCAGGTGGACCGGCCGGTCGCCGAGGCCCAGCGCGCCGAGCAGCTCGAACAGGTCCCGTACGGCGGTTCGGCTGTCGTAGCCGTCGGCCGGCCGCTCGGTGCGGCCGTGGCCGCGCAGGTCGTACAGGACCGCCTCGTGTCCGGCCCGGGCCACCGGCACCGCCAGCGGGCAGTAGAAGGAGGACAGGTTGTCGACGGCCAGGCCGTGCAGGAAGACCACCACGGGCCGGTCGGGGCGGGCGGCTTCCGCGGTGGCCGGCAGCCGCTGGACGTGGAAGCGCAGCGAGTTGGCGAGGACGAAGGCCATGGCCGGCTCAGCCCGCGGAGCCGGCCGGGGAGGCCCCGGAGCGGGCGAGGGAGGCATGGGTGATCCGGCCTATGTGCGTGACGAGGTCGCCCACCGACATGGCGAGGATGGCGTCCATGTCCTTCTCCGCCAGGAACTCCATCAGGTCCACCTCGGCGCCGTAGCGGTGGTGGAGCAGCTCGGCGAGGGCGACGAACTCGACGCTCTCCAGCGCCAGGTCCTCGTTGAACGTCGTCTTCATCGTGACCTCCTCGGCGAGCAGGTACTCGTCGCCGACGATCTCCACGAGCATTGCGGTGATCTCGGCGAGGATGTCAGGTGCCATGACGGGTCTCCGTGAGGTGGAAGGGGACGGGGGACGGCGCCGCCGCTCCGTGAGCGGTCCAGGCGACGACGTGGTCGAGCGGATCGGTGGCGAGCAGGGTGGTGCGGACCGGGTACGGGTGCCCGTCGGGGGAGCGCACCAGCAGCGCGCCAGAGTCCGGGTCCTCGGACACCCGCCAGTCCCGCGGGCGGCCGCCGAGCCCGCTGCCCTCGGCCTTGGCGGCGGCCTCCTTGGCACACCACACCGCGGTCAGGGCGGCCGGCAGGCCGGTGCCCTCACAGGCGGCCAGCCGCTCGGCGAGCCGGACCTCCTGCGGTCCGAGGGCGATCCGGACCAGCGCGTCCGGGTCGGCGCTCACCTGCTCGACGTCGATGCCGACCGCACTGCCGGGGTGGGCGAGGGCGACCGCGATCCGGTCCTTGTGGGCGATCGACAGCCGCAGGCCCCGGGTGAGCGGTCCTTCGGCGAGCGGCCGGCCGGCCGGGTCGTTGCCGATGGGCACCTCCGCCGGGAACACCGGTCCGGCCCCGCCGTCCCACAGCAGCTGCCGCAGCGCGTCCTTGGCGGCGATCCGACCCAGCAGCCAGGGCGCCCGGGCGCGCGGCGACAGCCGCTCGTACGCCGTGCGCTCGGCGGCGCCGAGGTAGCGGCGCATCACCAGCTCCTGGGAGGCGGGATCGGTCCAGCGGCGCCGGGCCAGGCACCAGCCCTCGGGCCGGGGCTCGCCGATGCCGCACACCTCCGGGGTGAACTTCATCGGCCAGACCCGCTCGTCGGCGCCGAACCGGCGGTACGTCCACCCCTCGATCCGGGCCCACACCTCGCCGCCGGAGCGGCGCAGTTCGAGGTCGCCGCGCACGGTGGTGTCGCGCACCTCGCGGATCCGGGCCGTGGCGGCGACCAGGTCCTGCGGGGCGGGCGCGGGCCCGCAGAAGCGGATCCGGTCCACGGTGGCGGGGAACACCAACCGGTCCACCGGAAGCCGCAGTTGCATCCAGTGGCCGAAGAGCTGCCCGGCGGCGTCGAGCAGGGCGCCGGGGTCGGGGAGGGCCCGCAGGACCCCTTCGATGCCGTCCGAGGCGACGGTCCGCACCTCGTGCACTGCGGCGAAGCGCGGGCCGTGGAACATCCACCGGTCGCGGTAGAGGGCCTCGGCGCTGACCGGGGCCGGCCGGGGATCGCGCAGCGGTGTGGTGTCGGGCGCGGGCGGCCGCCCGTACCGCTCGCCGAGCAGCACGACCACCGAGGCGTACGCGCCCAGGGTGACGCGGGCCCGGCCGGGCCCGTCGCCTCGGACGGCGACCTCGACGTCGACGGCCGGTTCCACGGCGAGCCAGCGCAGCGCCCGTACGTCCTCGTAGCCGACGACGCGGAGGCCGGGCGGGGCGTGCCGCAGCGCGGCCTCGGCGGCCAGCTCCAGCATGGTGGTCATGGGCACGACGGGGAACCGGTCGGAGTCCTCGGGCCAGCCGTCGGGCTGGAGGTACACGCAGTGGTCCCGTACGTAGGGCAGCGCGGCCAGGGAGAGCCGCAGGCGTTCCGTGCCGGCGGGCCGCCCCGAACCGGCACGACCGGGATCCGGCGCGGGGGCCGGGGCCGGCCGTGGGGCCGATGCCGAGGCCGGCGCGTCCGCCATCTCCGCCGCCCGTACGGCCGACCAGGCGTCGGTGACGCTCCGGGCGGCCGCGCCGGTGTCGGCCAGCACCGCGTCCAGGGCGGACAGCAGGACCGGGCGGGGCGCGGGCGGCTCCGCCGGCGCCGTCCCCGCCGCCAGCAGCCCGCCCAGGGCGGCCCGCGCCGCCTCGCCGAGCCGGACCAGCGGAGACCCGAGATCCAGCGGCACGCTCCGCCCGGAGCCGGGCCCGCTGGCGATGCCGGTGCCGGGCCCACTGCCGGTGCCGCCTTCGCGGTCGGCGGCCGCCCGGGAACGGCCCGGCCGCCCGGCGGCCGTGCCGGAACCGGCTTGCGCCGTGCCGGAACCGGCTTGCGCTGTGCCGGAGCCGGCGTCTGCCAGGCCCCTGCCGGCTCTAGCCGAGCTGGACCCGGCGTCTGCCGGGCCCGCTCCGGTTTCCGCCGAGCTGGACCCGGCGTCTGCCGGGCCTACGTAC
>NZ_JBEZLV010000007.1:0-107872 GCF_040652335.1 Streptomyces sp. NPDC048270 | reverse complement strand
GCCCGTACCGGTTTCCGCCGAGCTGGACCCGGCGTCTGCCGGGCCCGTACCGGTTTCCGCCGAGCTGGACCCGGCGTCTGCCGGGCCCGTACCGGTTTCCGCCGAGCTGGACCCGGCGTCTGCCGGGCCCGTACCGGTTTCCGCCGAGCTGGACCCGGCGTCTGCCGGGCCCGTACCGGTTCCCGCCGGGCCGGAACCGGCTTCTGCCCAGCCAGTGCCGGCTTCTGCCCAGCCAGTGCCGGCTTCGGCCGGTCCGGAGCCGGCTTCCGCCGGGCCCGAACTGGCTCCTGCCCAGCCCGAACCGGCCGCCGCCGGGCCCGAACGGGCCTCCGCCGGGCCCGAACCGGCCTCCGCCGGGCCCGCGGCCTCCGGGTCCGTCAGGAGGTCCCAGCGGGGGGCGTGGCCCTCTGCCCAGAGGGCTGCGCAGGTGCGGCGTAGTGCCGCCAGCCCCGTGAGCCGGGGGGAGGAGGTGGAGACCGACAGGTGGGGGCGGTTGCGCAGGGTGTCCTCGACGAATCCCGGCAGACTGCCCGGCCCCAGCGTGACGAAGCCGCGCACGCCCTCCTCCTCGTACAGCCGCAGTGTCAGCTCGCGGAAGCGGACCGGCTCCAGGAGGTGGCGTACCACCAGCTCCCTCACCTCCCCGGGCTCCGCGGGGAACGGCGCGCACGTGGTGGCCGACCACACCGGAAGGGTCCCCGCCCGCAGCGGCAGCCGCGCGAAGGCGGCGCGGACCTGGCCGAGGTACGGCTCCCACATGGGCGTGTGGAAGCCGGAGCGGAACGGCAGCTCCTGACCGAGCACACCCTCGCCGCGCAACCGCGCGATCGCGACGGACACTTGGCCCGGCTCCCCGCAGACCACCGACTGGTGGGGGCAGTTGTCGTGGCTGACCACCACCGCGTCCAGGCCGTGCAGGGCGGCCTCCGCCCGCGGCGCGCCACAGCCCAGCGCCGCGTACACGAGGTCCGGGACCCGCAGGTCACCCGGCCGCAGCGAGGCCAGGAAGGTGTCGGCCGCCTCCTGGGGATACATGCCGGCGGCCACCATCGCCGCCCACTCGCCCAGGCTGTGGCCCGCCAGCACATCGGCCCCGATGCCGAGCCCGGGCAGCACCCGGGCGAAGAACCGGCCCGTGGCGATGGCGTCCACGGCCCGCTCCACCAGGGACGCGCCCCGCGTGAGCCGGGGCGGCGGGGCACCCAGGCGCTCCGCGACATCGTCGACCACGGGGGCGAACTCCGGTTCCAGGCCCGGGAACAGGAAGGCCGTCCGGCCGCCCAGCGGTTCCGGCGTGAACCACACGTCGCCGCGCCCCCGCCAGGCCCGCCCCCGCGCCACGACCTTCGCGGCCAGTGCGAGCCGCTGGGGGGTCGGCCCGAACACCGCCAGCCGGCACGGGCCTTCGCCCCCGGACACCGGCGGGCCGGCCGCCAGCAGGGCCGACAGTTCCGCCGCGCTGTCCCCGGCCAGCAGGAGTACGCCGCCCCGCGCGGGCGCCCCCACCGGCGCGGCCGGGGCCCCCACGGGCAGGAACCGGCGGCCCGCCCGGCCGACGACGCCCCGCGGGGCCGCCGGGCGGGCGGCTCCCGGCGCCTCCTCCAGCACCACGTGCGCGTTGATGCCGCCGAAGCCGAACGCGTTGACCCCGGCCCGGCGGGGCTCCGGCCCGCGCTCCCACGGCTCCGCCGCGGTCACCGGCCGCATCCGCGTCGCGGCCAGGTCCGCGTGCGGCTCCTCCAGGTGCAGCGTCGGCGGCAGCACCCCCTCGTGCACGGCGAGGGCCGCCTTGATGAGTCCGGCCATGCCGGAGGCCTGCATGGTGTGCCCGAGCATCGACTTCACGGAGCCGAAGCCGATCCCCGGCCGCCCGGCCGCGGGCGGGCCGAACACCTGGGCCAGGGTGTCGAGTTCGGCCGCGTCCCCGACGGGCGTCCCCGTACCGTGCGCCTCCAGCAGGCCCAGCGCGCCCGGGGCCCGCGGATCCAGCCCGGCCTCCCGCCAGGCCCGCTCCAGGGCCCGTACCTGACCGGCGACCAGGGGGCTCATCAGGCTCGCCGCCCGGCCGTCGCCGGCCACCCCCGTACCGCGGATCACCGCGTACACGCGATCGCCGTCCCGCTCCGCGTCCGCGAGCCGCTTGAGCAGCACCACCCCGGTGCCCTCGGAGAGCAGGGTCCCGTCGGCCCGCCGGTCGAAGGGCCGGATCCGCTCGCTCGGGCTCAGTGCCCGCAGCTGCGTGAACACGCTCCACAGCGTCGCGATGTGGCAGTGGTGCACGGCCCCGGCGACCACCGCGTCGCAGCGCCCGCCCGCGAGCAGGCCCACCGCCTGGTCCACCGCCAGCAGCGAGGAGGCGCAGGCCGCGTCCAGGGTATAGGCGGGGCCGCGGAAGTCCAGCCGGTTCGCCGTCCGGGCGGCCGTGAAGCTCGGTACCAGGCCGATCGAGGCGTCCGGGCGCTCCGGGCCCAGCGCCTCCTGGAAGGCGGAGCGCACCTCGGCGATCCGCCGCTCGCCGAGCTCGGGCGCGAGCTCCCGCAGGGTCTGCGCCAACTGGTGTGCCGTGCGCACCCGTTGGTCCAGCCGTGCGGTGGCCACGCCCATGAACCCGCCGCGCCCCAGCACCACCCCGATCCGGGACCGGTCGGCCGGCAGGCGGTCCTCGCCGCCCGCGTCCGCGATGGCCTCGGCCGTCGCGTGCAGGGCCAGCATCTGGTCGGGCTCGGCCCCCTCCACGGCGGCCGGCATGATCCCGAACCGGGTCGGGTCGAAGGCGGCGAGGCCGTCGACGAACCCGCCGCGCCGGCAGTAGAACCGGTCGCCCGCCGCCGGTCCGCCGGCGGCCGCCGGATCGTAGTACACCTCGGGGTCCCAGCGCCCGGGCGGGACGTCGCCGATGGAGTCCGTGCCGGCGAGCAGATTGCGCCGGTAGGCGGCCAGATCGCCGGCGCCGGGGAACACCGCGCCCATCCCGACGATCGCCGCGTCGTCGGGCCGCGGGCCGCGCCGCTGCCGCTCACTCACCATCGTGGCCGCCTTCCGCCATCAGGACCACCTGTACGTCGCTCCCGTGCTCCAGTTCGGCCAGGAACGCGGCGGTGCCCGACTCGGGAGCGATGAGCGGGATGCCGCGCCGGGCGTAGGCGCGCTCCAGCTCGGGGGTGACCATCCCGCCCGCCTCCGCCGCCCAGGGGCCCCAGTCCACGGACAGCACCCGGCCCGGGAAGGACTCCGCCCAGGTGCGCGCCAGGCCGTCGAGGGCGTCGTTGGCCGCTCCGTAGTCGCACTGGCCCCGGTTCCCGTAGACGCCGGCGACGCTCCCGAACAGGGCCAGGAACCGGGGCGCGGGCCCCGACCCGTGCTCGGCGGCCGCGGCGGCCAGGTGCCGGGCCCCGGCCACCTTGGTGGTGAACACCTCGGTGAAGTCCGCCGGCTGCTTGTCGCGCAGCAGGCCGTCGCGCAGGACCCCGGCGCCGTGGACGATGCCGTCCAGCCGGCCGTGCCGGGCGCGCACACCGGCCACCACGGCCCGTACCGCCGCCTCGTCCGTGACGTCGGCGCAGTGGTAGCGGACCGAGGCCGCGGCCGTGGCCAGGGCCGCCAGCGTGCCCCGTACCTCGCGTTCGGCGAGGATCCGCGAGGCCGCCGCCTCGATCTCGGCGGGTGTGCGCAGCCCCGTGGCGATCAGCGCGGCCCGCAGCGCCACCCGGTCGGTGGCCTGCCCGAACAGGTCGGGTTCCGCCGGGGGTTGGGGGGTGCGGCCGAGGAGCTCCACGTGGCAGCCGGTGGCCCGGGCCAGCGCGAGTGCGGTCCGGGCGGTGATCCCGCGGGCCCCGCCGGTGAGCAGGACCACGGAGTCCGGGCCGAGCGGGAGGCCGTCCCCGGACGCGGCGAGCGGCGCGGGCACGGGGCGCCGGGTGACACGCGCCCCCTCCGCCGTGTAGCCGACCGAGGCCGGGCCGTCGGAGGCCGCCCCGCAGCTCAGTTCGGCGAGGAGCTGCGCGGCGATCTGCTCGGCGGCCTCCTTGGGGTGGACGTCCACGGCGCGGACCAGCGAGCCGGGGAACTCGAGGGCGGCGCCGCGCGCGAAGCCGTGCAGACCGGCGCCGGGGGCGCCGGACGCGGTGACGAGCAGCAGCCGGGGCGTCCCGCCGGTCAGGGCGTGCCGCAGCCCGGGGAAGACCTGGGGGAGGACGGGCTCGGCGCCGGTCCGCAGGGCGGTCAGGTCGACGATCCCGTCGAACCCGGGTCCGGCCTCGGTGAGCGTCCGGGGCTCGGCTCCGCAGGACCGCAGGGCCGCGCAGAGCGCCGGGGCGAGGCCCTGCCCGTCCTGGACGACCCCGATCCGCAGGTCGCGCAGGGTCCGCGGGTCCCCGCCGGGCACCGGCAGGGGGACGGTGTCCACGCGCAGCCGGGCGACAGGCACCGCGACCGGCACCGAGGCCGGGACGGCGGCCGGCTCCGAGGCCGGGACGGCGGCCGGGGCCGCGGCCGGCACCGGGACGGCGACCGCGACCGCGACCCGCTCCGAGGCCGGTCCCGCTTCCGGTTCCGCCCTTTCCCGGGATGGCGGCGCCGCTCCTGCTGCCGCCACCGCCGCCACTGCCGGTTCCGGTTCCGCGCTGTGGGCGGTGACCCAGTCCACGATCCCGCGCAGGGTCTTGATGCGGGACAGCTCCTCGACCGCGGACTCGGCCGACCCGCCCGGGTCCCGGGGCAGCCCGATCCGGTCGGCCAGGGCGCCGATGATCTCGACCCGCTTGATGGAGTCGATGGACAGGTCCGCCTCCAGGTCCAGCCCCGGGTCGAGCATGTCCCTGGGGTATCCGGTCCGGGTGTGGACGATCTCCAGGACCGCCTCCATGACCTCCTCCGGAGTCCGGGCCGCCCGCTCTCCCGCCGCCTGCGCCGGCAGCGGGCCGCCGCTGCGGCCCGCGACCGGGTCGCCGGCCCCGGGCCAGGGGTCGGTGCCGGCGACCGGCGCCAGGACCGGCCGCTCCGCCGCCCACGGCTCCGCCGCATCCGGCCGGGCGGCCGCGCGGGGCGCGCCCCCCGGGGCGCCCAGGTAGCCCAGCAGCACCTCCCGCTGCGCCTCCACCAGCTCGCGCGTGCCGCGGAGGTACTCCAGCACCGCCTCCTCGCGCCGGTCGGCGGCCGGCGCCGCCGCG
Organism: Streptomyces sp. NPDC048270; assembly: GCF_040652335.1. Taxonomy (NCBI): domain Bacteria; kingdom Bacillati; phylum Actinomycetota; class Actinomycetes; order Kitasatosporales; family Streptomycetaceae; genus Streptomyces; species Streptomyces sp. NPDC048270. The sequence goes on along the minus strand of NZ_JBEZLV010000007.1, from coordinate 102,704 downwards.
GGAGCCGGGGCCACCCGCAGGGCCGGTCGCAGGCCCCCGGCCACCGGTGCGCCGTCGGCGGTGCGCACCAGGTGGCCGTCCACCAGCCAGCCCGGCCGGCGCGGAGCGCGGTCGGGCAGGGCGGAGGTCCGGCCGCGGAACAGCGCCTCGGGATCCACCGGCAGGCCCGCGGCGGCGAGTTCGGCCAGCGCCGTGACGAGCCGGACCAGGCCGTGCTCGCCCGGGACGTCCAGCGGGACCACCGTGTGCGGCCGCTCGCCCAGGATCCGGGCCGTGAGCCCCGACAGGACCCGGCCGGGCCCCGCTTCCACGAAGGTGCGGACACCGGCCGCGTACATCGCCTCCACCTGCTCCACGAACCGGACCGGCTCCGCGACCTGGCGTGCGGCAAGGCCGCGTACCTCCTCGGCGGAGGCCGGATAGGGAGCGGCCGTCGCGTTCGACCAGACGGGAATACCGGGCGCGGACACGGCCGTGCGCGCCAGTTCCGCGGCGAGCGCGGGCGCCGCTCCCGCGACGACCTCGCTGTGGAACGCGCAGGCCACGGGCAGCGGTTCGGCCGACAGGCCCGCCTCCCGCAGCGCCGCCACCGCCGCCGCCACCGCTGCGGTCGGCCCCGAGACCACGCACTGCCGGGGCGCGTTGTGGTTCGCCACCGCGCACCCGGCCCGTGCGGCGATCTCGCGTACCTCCTCGGGGGCTGCCGACACCGCCGCCATCGACCCCGGATCCGCTCCGGCGGCGGCGAGGATCGCCTCGGCCCGGCGCGCGCTCAGCCGCAGCAGGCCGGGCGTGTCGTAGACCCCTGCCGCCCACAGTGCGGTGAGCTCCCCGTACGAGTGCCCGGCCGCGCAGTCCGGCCGGACGCCGAGGCCGGTCAGCAGCCGGTGGGCCGCCGCTCCGGCCAGCCCGAGGGCGGGCTGGGCCACCCGGGTGTCGGTGACGGCCGCCCGCTGCGCCGTCCGCCCCTCGGCGGTGAACGCCGCCGGCGGGAACACGGCCGAGACCACCGGGGCCGGCGCCTCGTCCAGCAGGGCCCGCAGCCCGGGGAAAGCCATGAACAACTCACCGAGCATGCCCGGGCGTTGGCTGCCCTGGCCGGGGAAGAGGAACGCGACCCGGCCCGGATCCGCCGACTCCTCCCGTACGTGGACCCCCTCGCCCGGAGTGAAGGCCCGGGCGTGCTCCAGCCGGGCCGCCAGCTCGTCCGGGCCGGTGGCGACGACCGCGACGCGGACCGGGCCGGATCCGGCGGCCGCGGTCTCCGCCGCGAGGTCGCGCAGGGCCCACGGCCGGCCGGCCGCGTCGTTCTCCTCCAGCCGGGCGGCGAGCCGCGCCATCGCCCGGCCCGCCGCCCGCCGGTCCTCGCCGCGGAAGCAGAACAGCTCGGCGGGCCATTCCTCCAGGCCGTGGAGCGGTTCGTCGGAGCCCGGGTAACCGGCCAGCACCGCGTGGTAGTTGGTCCCGCCGAAGCCGAAGGCGCTCACTCCGGCGATCCGCCGCTCCGGGGGCACCGCCCAGGGCCGCGCCTCGGCATCGAAGCTGAAGGGGCTGGTCTCCGGCCGCCAGGCCGGGTTCGGCGTGTCGATGTGCAGGGTCGGCGGCCGCACTCCCGTGTGGACCGCCCGGGCGGCCTTGATCAGCCCGGCCAGCCCGGCCGCGCACTTGGTGTGGCCGAGCTGCGATTTCACCGAGCCCAGCGCGCACGAGCCCGCGGCGGCCCCGTGCGCGGTGAACAGCTCGCTCAGGACGGCCAGTTCGGTACTGTCGCCGACGACCGTGCCGGTGCCGTGCGCCTCGACCAGCCCCACCTCGCCGGGGGAGACGCCCGCCCGGGCGTAGGCCCGCTCCAGCGCCCGCCGCTGGCCTTCGGGCCGGGGCGCGGTCAGGCCGAGGGACCGGCCGTCGCTGGAGGCGCCGACCGCCTTGATCACCGCGTACACCCGGTCGCCGTCCCGCTCCGCGTCCGCGAGCCGCTTGAGCACCAGGGCGCCCACGCCCTCTCCGAGCGCGATCCCGTCGGCTTCCGCGTCGAAGGGCCGGCAGCGGCCGCTGGGGGAGAGGGCGCGCACGGAGGCGAACATCAGGTAGTCGTTGATGCCGTTGTGCACGTCCGCTCCGCCGCAGATGACCATGTCGCTGTCCTGGTCGCGCAGTTGGCGGCAGGCCAGGTCCAGGGCGGCCAGCGAGGAGGCGCAGGCCGCGTCCACCGTGCAGTTCGCGCCACCGAGGTCGAGGCGGTTGGCGACCCGGCCCGCGATCACGTTGGCGAGGATCCCGGGGAAGGAGTCCTCGGTGAGCCGCGGCAGCTGCCCGTCCAGTTCGGGCGGCAGCTCGCCCAGGTAGGCGGGGTGCAGGGCGCGCAGACCGTAGGCGCCCGCCAGTTCGGTGCCGGCCTCCGCGCCGAAGACCACGGAGGTCCGCGTCCGGTCGAACTCCCGGCCCTTGCCGTACCCGGCGTCGCCCAGGGCCCGCGCGGAGATCTCCAGGGCCAGCAGCTGGACCGGTTCGATCCCGTTCAGGGAGGCGGGCGGGATGCCGTGCGCGAGGGCGTCGAACGGCACGGGGCCGAGGAAGCCGCCCCAGCGGGACGGGGTGCGCTCACCGGCGCGGGCCGGGTCGGGGTCGTAGTACAGCTCCGGGTCCCAGCGGTCGGCCGGCACCTCGGTCACCGCGTCCGCCCCGGCCAGGATCCGTGCCCAGTAGGCGGCGAGGTCGGGGGCGCCCGGGTAGGCGCAGGCCATCCCGACGATGGCGATGTCGAGCGGATCCGCGGCCGACGCCGGCTCGGCGGCGGCCTCGGCGAACTCCGCGGCCCTGCGCTCCAGCAGCCCGCTCGCCCCGTCCGTGACCTGCGCGTGCAGTGCGGCGACGGTGGTGGTCCCCGACCGCAGGGTCGCGGCCTGCCCGAGCATGAACAGCCCCTCGTCGTACTGCTGCTCCTCGGACACGGCCTCCAGCACGGAGCCCGCGCTCCCGGCCGCGGCCGAACCGGCCCCGGCCGAAGCGGCCCCGGCCGAACCGGCGGCGCCGTCCGGCAGGGCCCGGCGCAGGCCCTTGCTGGCGATGCGCAGGCGGCCCAGGTTGAGGCCCTCCAGCTCCTCCCACACCAGGCGCGGCTCGGTGCCGCTCTCGGCGAGGCGGCGGCGGACCGCCTCGAAGGTGTCGGCGTACGGGGTCGCCGCGCAGCGCGTCGCGTGGCCGGGCGCGGTGTGCAGCAGCACGGTGCGCTCGCAGTCCAGGGCCGCCTGCTGGAAGCCCCGCACCACCGCGCCCGCCGCCACCGCCTCCTCGGTGAACAGGTAGGCGGTGCCCATCAGCACGCCCACCCGGGCGCCGCGTTCCGCCAGCGGGGCGGCGGCCGCCACCGCCATCGCGGCCGAGCGCGCGTCGTGGATCCCGCCCGCGAACAGCACGTCCAGGGCTTCGGGTTCGGGGCAGGACAGCAGCAGCTCGATCTGCTCCTCCCACAGCGGGAACGAGGCGCGCGGCCCGACGTGCCCGCCGCACTCCAGCCCCTCGAACACGAACCGCCGCGCATCCTCCGCGAGATACCGCTCCAGCAGCCCGGGCGAGGGCACGTGCAGATGGGTCCGGATGCCGGCCGCCTCCAGCGGGGCCGCCTGGGCCGGGGTGCCGCCCGCGATGATCGCGTACGGGGGCCGGGCCTCGGCCACGGCGGCCAGCTGCTCCCGCCGCAGCTCGGCCGGGGCGAAGCCGAGCAGGCCCACGCCCCACGGGCGGTCCCCGAGCCGCTCGGCGCTCTCGGCCAGCAGCCTGCGCACGTCCGGGCCCTCCATGACGGCGAGCGCCAGGTACGGGACCCCGCCCGCGACGGCCACCGCCTCGGCGAAGGCCGCCTGGTCGCTCACCCGGGTCATCGGGCCCTGGGCGACGGGGAGCGGCCGGGCGAGCGGCCGGGCCCGTACGGCAGCGGCCAGGTGTCCGCGGACGGCCGCCCGGACCGCCTGGATCACCCCGCCGGCGGTCCGGTGCCGGGCGGCCAGCCGGGCCGCGCAGGCCCCGTCCTGGCCGACGGGCAGCAGCTGCGAGCGCAGGTCCCGGGCGCCGAGCAGGCCGGCCACCGGCCCCTCGGGCGGGGTCAGGTCGGGGCGCGCGAAGACCCGGTGCCCGTCGGTCAGCCGGGTCTCGGAGCCGTCCATCGCCCGGAGCGCCGCGACCACTTCGCAGGGCAGGCCGTTCTCGCCCTCGGCGGTCAGCGCGAGTTGTACGTCGAGCAGCACGCCCGCGGCCCCGCCCGCGACGGCCGCGGCGGCCGTGTGCGGCCCGATTCCGCCGCAGGCCCGCACGGGCACCCCGGCGCCGGGGCCGGCGAGGAGCTGCTGGAGCAGCACGAAGGTGGTGGCGCCGCCCACCCGGCCGCCGGCCTCGTGGCCCTTGGCGACGAGTGCCACGGCCCCGGCGGCCACGGCGCGCGCGGCCTCGGTGCGGCTGGTGACCTCGGCCCACACCCGCGGCCCGCCGGGCGCCGCGGCCCAGGCGGCCACCTGCTCCGGGGTGTGGTGGGCGGGGTCGGCGAGCAGCACGGTGTCCACCGCGGGGGGCAGTTCCCCGGGGCCGAGCGGGCAGCCCGCGGGCACCCGTACCCCGTACCGGCCGCCGCTGCCCGCGCCGCTCGAGCGGCCGCCGGCGGCCTCGACCCCGTCCTCGCCCCCGCCCCCACCCCCGCCGCCCCCGGCGCCGAGCCGGCGGGCCAGCTCGGCGAACGCGCGCCGCGCGGCGGCCGGGTCCCGCCCGAGGTCGAGCAGCCCGAGGGCGCCGGCGCGCTCGGCGGCGGTCACGATCCGCGGATGGGGTTCCTCGAACGGGGTCACCGCGACGACCAGGTCGCGGGCGGCGGAGGACTGCGGGGGATGGGGGGTCACGGGCGCTCCTCTTCCAATGCTGTGTGACATGGCGCAGTACAGAGCGGAAGAACGGAAGAAAGTGAGAACGGGGGTGCGGCGGTCTCGCACGTCGGCCGGGCGGCCCGCCACCGGTGGGGCGGGCTTGAACAGTGGTCAAACACCCTCACGCCGCGATGCATCGTGCGGTGGTGGTCCCGCACTGTCAACAGACATGTGGAATACGGTGCTTCGCGTTATCAGCCCGATCGGAGCACCCCGTACGCACCCCGGGAGGACCCGCGGCGCGCCCCCGCCGAGCCGGTGGCCTGGGGCGATGGCCGCACCATCGCGCCGGCCCCGCCGCGCGGCCCGCCGCGCCGCCTGCGCGCGGACATGCCGTACCGGCATGCCTCACCGCCGACCGGGCATGAACGCCGCGCCGTGCAGCCGTGGTTGTTCACCCGACGGCCCTTACAGGTACAGCCTCACGCGGTTACCGTCCGGTCATGACGCCCACACTCGCACAGCTGCGCTACCTCGTCGCCGTCGCCGACTGCCGCTCCATCACCGGCGCCGCCGCCTCCGTCTTCGTCGCCCAGTCCGCCCTGTCCCGGGCCGTCCAGGCCATGGAACGCGATCTGGGAGTGGAACTCCTGGCACGGCGGGGAAGGGGGGTGGACCTCACGCCGGAGGGGGCCCGGGTCGTCCGGCTGGCCCGCACCGTGCTCAACGCGGTGGAGGCCATAGACGACATAGGGACCCCGCACGGCAAGAACGCCCGGTCCGCTCTCGGCCTCGTCACCACGCCCACCCTGGCCCTCGACCTGGCCGCCGACCTGGTCACGGCCTTCACCGAGCGGCACCCCGGCGTCGACGTGCGGCTCCAGCAGCACGACAGCCGGGAGGCCCTCGTCCAGGAACTCAACCAAGGGCGATCCGAGTTGGGCCTGGTCGACCTGCCCATCGACAAGGAGCTCGCCACCCACTTCATCCAGGAGCGCGAGGTGGTGCTGATCTCGCCGCTCGGCTCCCGGCTTCCCCACCCGCTGCCGTTCCGCATGCTGGACGGACTGCCGATGGTGCTGCCCACCCCGGGGACCGGCCGGCGCACCGAGATGGAGGCCATGTTCAGCTGCCTCGGCGTGCGGCCGGTGCCCTCCCTGGAGGTCGACGAGCGGCTCGCCTGGGTGACGGGCGTGACCGACGGCCGCGGATCCCTCATCTGGTACCGCGACGTGGTGCTGAGAGCCTTCGGCAGCCGGGCCGAGATCCGCTCCTTCACACCGCCCCTGCTGCGCCCCGTGGGCATCGCGCACGCCCGGCGCCCGCTGAGCCGCGCGGCCCGCGCCTTCATCGCGCACGCCGGCCACAAGGCCCCCGTGCGCGAGCCGGTGCGCTGACCGGGCCATGCCGTCCCGGCATTGAACGATGCTCGAACGGGAGACGATGCGGCCTGGTGCCACCGACTGATGTCCCATCACATTGTGAGCATGTCCCCAGTCCTCACACCCCACCGGGCCGCCGCCCTCGCGACCGCGGCCCTCGCCACGATCCTGCCCGCCGTCGCCTGGATGACCAGCGCCGGCGCCTCCCCCTCGGCCGCCTTCACCGCGCCCCCCGCGGCGGCCGCCGACAGCCTCGCGCCGGAGAAGAAGTGCACCCTCCCCGGCGGCCTGGCGGAACAGAGCGGCCTCGCCGCGAGCCGCCGCCACCCCGGCGTCCTGTACGCCGTCAACGACAGCGGCAACACCAACCAGGTCTTCGCGATCGACTGCACCGCCGCCACCGGCCGGCTGGTGGCCACGCTCACCGTCGCGGGCGCCGGCAACACCGACTGGGAGGGCCTGGCGATCGGCAAGGACGCCGCGGGCGGCCCGACGATCCTCGTCGGCGACATCGGGGACAACTTCAGCGGCCGCGCGGAGATCGCCGTGCACTCCTTCGCCGAACCCGAGCAGCTCGCCAACGCCACCGTCACGCCGGTGACCTACCGCTTCGCCTACGCCGACGGCAGGCACGACGCCGAGTCCCTGCTCGCCGACCCCGCCACCGGCAGGCTCTACATCGCCAGCAAGCTCATCGGAGCGGCCGGGCAGCTGTACCAGGCCCCGTTGCCGCCGGTGACCGGGCAGGTCAACACCCTCACCGCGGTCCGGCCGGGCCCGGTGTTCGCCACCGACGGGGCGTTCTCGCCGACGGGGGCCTCGTACGCCCTGCGCAGCGGCGGGCCGCTGGGCGCCAACACGGCCTCGGTGTACGACACCTCGGGGGCCAAGCTCGCGGACGTGACCCTGCCCGCCCAGTCGCAGGGCGAGACGGTGACGTACGCCGACTGCGCGAACCTGCTCGTCGGGTCCGAGAACGACACCCAGATCTGGCGGATACCCCTGCCTCCGGAGGCCGCCCCGGGATGCGTCGGCACGCCGACGCCGACGCCGACCCCCACCCCCACGCCCACCCCCACGCCCACCCCCACGCCCACCCCGACTCCCACACCCGGCGACCTGAAGCTCGCCAACCCCGGGCCCCAGACCTGCAAGTTCAACCAGTCCTGCACCATCCAGCTCACCGCCACCGGCGGAAAGCCCCCCGTCCGCTACGCCGCCACCGGCCTGCCCTGGGGGCTGACCCTGGACGGCGGCACCGGACGCATCACCGGCAAGCCCTGGGCGGCCGGCACCCTCCAGGTCACCGCCACCGCGACCGACTCCACCGGAGCCGGCGCCGGGACCTCCTTCGCGCTCACCCTCACCTGGTTCTGAGACGCGGCGGGGCGGTCCCGCCCCGGCGGCGGCCTTGTCCAACCGGCCTGCCAGGCCGCACTGTTGACCGCATCCCGTTCCCAGGTCAGGAGAAGCGGCTTGTCGTCCCCCCTCTCGTCCGCCCCGCACGCCTCGGACCCCCCGCACGCCTCGGACCCCCCGTACGTGATCGACCCCGCCGGCGGCTGCCCGCACGCCCTCAACGCCCGGCTGCGCGCCCGGGGCGCCGTCGCGGAGGTCGTCCTGCCCGGCGGGGTGCCGGGCGCGGTCGTCCTGGGCCACGAGGCGCTCAAGGAGTTCCTCGCCCACCCCGACGTGGCCAAGGACGGCCGGCACTGCCCGGCCCTGCACGACGGCACCATCCCCCCGGACTGGCCGCTGCGGGTCTTCGCCAACGCCCAGGGCATGCACACCGCCGACGAGGCCGACCACCGCCGGCTGCGCGCACTGGTCGGCAGGGCCTTCACGGCCCGCCAGGTGGAACGGCTCCGCCCGCGCATCGAGGAGCTCACCGCCGGACTCCTCGACGACCTGGAGCGGGCCGCGGCCGCGTCCCCCGACGGCACGGCCGACCTGCGCACGCACGTCGCCCTGCCCCTGCCGATGAGCGTCATCTGCGAGCTGCTCGGCGTGGATCCCGAGCACCGGGGCCGGCTGCACCACCTGTCCAACACGGTGATCGTCTCCACCGACACCTCACCGGCCGAGGTGGCGGCCGCCGTACGCGAACTGGTCGCACTGATCGGCACCATCGCGGCCGCCCGCCGGGCGGATCCCGGCGAGGACCTCACCAGCGCCCTGATCGCCGCCCGCGAGGGAGACGGCGACCGGCTCAGCGAGGCCGAGCTCACGGGCACCATGCGGCTGATGCTCATCGCGGGCCACGAGACCACCCTCAACCTCATCAGCAACGCGGTGCGCGCGCTGTGCACCCACCGCGACCAGCTCGCCCTCGTCCGCGAAGGGAAGGCCACCTGGTCGGACGTGGTGGACGAGACCCTGCGCTGGGACGGTCCCATCAGCTGGTTCCCGTTCCGCTACCCCACCCGCGACCTGACCCTCGGCGGAACCGTGATCCCGCGGGGCACCCCCGTCCTCGCCGGCTACACCGCGGCCGGCCGGGACGGGGCCTTCCACGGACCGGACGCCGACCGCTTCGACCTCACCCGCCCCACCGCCGCCCGCAACCTGTCCTTCGGGCACGGAGCCCACTACTGCGTGGGCGCCCCGCTCGCCCGCCTGGAGGCCACCATCGCCCTGGAACGGCTCTTCGCCCGCTTCCCCGACCTGGAGCTCGCGGTCCCCGAGAGCGAACTCCCGCACCAGCGCAGCTTCATCGGCAACAGCGTGGAGGCACTCCCGGTCCGCCTCACCCGTGCCGCCCGGGCGTGATCCGCCCGGCGTGATCCGGCGGAAGGCCTAACCCGGCCCCGGCGGCGACAACTCGGTGCTCAGCCAGCCCAGCGCGTCCGGATACATCCCGATCCACGTCTGGAAGTTGTGGCCGCCGGCCGGCCGGACGAGGGTCTTGACCCGGACTCCGCTGCCCGCCGCGGCCTGGGTGAAGGCGTCCAGCTGCTGCGGCGGGCTGTCCTTGTCCTGCGCCGAGGTGGCCAGGAACAGCCCGACGTCCGCCCGCTTCGTGTGCGCGACCAGCCACATCGGACTGTTGCGCTCGCGCAGGGCCGCGTCGGGCAGCACCTCGGGGTCGCCGGTCAGCGGATCGGGGTCCAGGGCCGCGCCCGCCCGGAACACCTCGGGGTACTGCAGCGGCAGCTTGGCCGCGCAGAAGGCCCCGGTGGAGACGCCCATCAGGCCCCATCCGGCCGGGAAGGGCAGCGTACGGAAGTTCCGCGCGACCAGGTCCGGCACGTCCCGCGCCAGCCAGTCGGCGATCTTGCGGTCCGGGGTGTTGCTGCAGTCGGTGTTCACCCCGCCCGGATAGATCTCCGGGATCACCAGGATGAAGGGGTGGGCGGCGCCCAGCTGCACCATCTGGCTCAGCGCGCCCGGCATGTCCCCGAGGTCGATCCAGGTGCGCGGGGTGCCCGGGTAGCCGTGCAGCAGCATCAGCACCGGGAAGCGGGTACGGTCCGCGCCCGGCGCGCTGTACTCCGGGGGAGTCCACACGACGACCTGGCCGGCCAGCTTGGAGTGGGAGCCGCGGAAGAAGGCGGTCCGGGTGCCGTCGCCGTTCGGAGTGAACCTGGCCCGGCCCACCGGCGGCCCGGTGACGGAGTCGGCCTCCTGCCCCGCATCGGTGCCGAGCAGGTCGTCCCAGGAGGCGTAGAGCCCGTAGCTGCCGTTGATCCAGGTGGCGACCACGCAGATGGCGGTGAGCTGGCACAGCCCGATCATCAGCAGCCGGACCGGCCACCGCACCCACCCCGGCCCCGGGAGCCTGTTCCACAGGAGCAGGGCGGCGAGCACGGCGAGCACCGTGAGGACGATCAGTGTGACGAGGAACGACGTACTGGTCAGCTCCACGGCGCCGGCTCCTGACGTACGGGACGGGGCAAGGCAAGCGGGACGACAGGGGAGAGATGCCCCGATGGTCGCGTCAATCTACCGGCGGCGCCGTCAGGACCCGGGCGCGACGCGTACGGTCACGGCGTGCCGGCCGGTCGCCCCGTCGGGCAGCGTCCCCACGCGTTCCCCGGTCTGCACGGCGCCGGTCCCGTCCGTGGCGCGCACCTGGAGGGTGTGCGAGCCCGCGGCCGCCTCCCACCGCCACACCCACTGCCGCCAGGTGTCGACCCCGTCCGCCGCCCCGAGCCGCGCCTCCTGCCAGGGGCCGCCGTCCACCCGCACCTCGACCCGCTCGATGCCCCGGTGCTGAGCCCACGCCACTCCGGCGACCGCCACCGGGCCCGGCGCGAGCCGCGCGAACGACCGCGGGGTGTCGATCCGCGACTGCGTCTTGACGGGGGCCCGCGCCGCCCAGGCCCGGCGCACCCAGTAGGCGTCGTACGCGTCGAAGGTGGTCAGGCGCAGCTCGCGCAGCCACTTGCAGGCGGAGACGTACCCGTACAGGCCCGGAACGACCATCCGGACCGGGAACCCGTGCGCGAAGGGCAGCGGCTCCCCGTTCATCCCCACGGCCAGCAGCGCTGCCCGGCCGTCCATGACGGTCTCGACGGGCGTGCCGATCGTCATGCCGTCCACCGAGCGCGCCACCAGCTGGTCCGCGGGCCCGCCCGCGGACGGAGGCCGGACCCCCGCCTCGCGGAGCAGGTCGGCGAGGTTGACGCCGAGCCAGCGGGCGTTGCCCGCGTACGGGCCCCCGATCTCGTTGGACACACAGGTGAGGGTGTTGTCGTGCTCGACCAGGGGACGGGCGAGCAGCTCCCGCAGATCGAGGGCCAGCGGTCTGGCCACGCCCTCCCCGTGGATGCGCAGCCGCCAGGCGCCGGCGTCGACGCGCGGCACCACCAGGGCGGTGTCCACGCGGTAGAAGTCCCGGTTGGGGGTGAGGAAGGGGGAGACCCCGGGCACCCGCAGGTCGGCGCCGGCGGGCACCGGCGGCGCCGGCACGGCGGGCCGGGGGAGCCGGAAGCGGGCCCGGGAGGCGGTCGCGCCGGCGGAGCCGTAGGCGCCGAGGCGCCGCCCGGCGAGCGCGGCCCCGGCCGAGACGGCCAGGGTGGCGGCGACCAGCCGGCCGAAGCCGCGGCGGTCCAGCGCCAAGGCGCCGCCGGGCGCCGACCCCGGGCGGGGCCGCCGGATCGCGGTCACCAGCAGCCACAGCACCCCGGCCGCTGTCACTCCGGCGGCGAGCGCCGGCAGGGCGTCCCGCCAGCCCGCCTCGGGCCGGCCGAGCGCGGCCGCCGCCCCCAGCAGTCCGAAGGCGCCCGCGACGGCCGTCCCGGCGGGGAGGCGGCGCACGGCCAGCATCCCGGCCGCGGCGGCGACCGCGGCCAGGACGGCGAGGATGCCGAGCGTCAGCACCAGCTTGTCGGCGGCGCCGAACTGCCGGATCGCCCACTCCCGCACGGCCGTGGGCGTCACGTCGACCGCGGCCGCGCCGACCGCGGTGACGGGGGAGGACTCGGGGCGGACGGCGGCCGCGGCGAGCTCGGCCGCGGCCAGTCCCGCGGCGGCCGCCACCACCCCGCCGAGCGCGCCGAGCATCCGCTGCCGACGCACCGGATCCGCTGTCACAGGCCCAGTGTGCCGCGCTCCCGCCCGCTGCGCGTCCCCCGCCGCGCGCTCCCGCCGCGGGGCTCCCGCCCGTCGGCCGGCCGGAGCAGCACCTCGGCCACGCGCTCACCGGGCCCGGTCAGGTGAAGCACAGGGGCGGCCTTCGGCGGCGACGCGCTCGGCGGCGCGCCGGGCCATGGCCTCCAGGTGGTTCTCGTGGCCCGCGTCCGCCCGGCGGGTGGCCAGCTCCCCGCGCTTGCGCAGCTCCACGACCCCGGCTATGAGCAGCTCCCGCAGATCGGGGCGGCCCACCGCCGGCTGCGCCCGCTCCTCCTGCGGCCGTTCCGGCTGCGCCCGTTCCTCCTGCGGCCGTTCCGGCTGCGCCCGTTCCTCCTGCGGCCGTTCCCGCGGGGGCTGCTCGTGCTCGGTCTCGGGCATGTCCGGGGTGCTCCTGGGGGCGTCATGCCGTCATGGCGTCGGAAGGGGCGACCGCCGGATCGCTCCGGTGGCCGCCCCTGGTGGTTTCCGGGCCAGTGAACCGAGTGCCGCTCCCGCGCGGTGCCCGGCCGGGTGGGTTCTCCCTCGCACGAGGACCGAGATTCCCACGGGAGGGTGACGGCCGCCGGACGGGGCGACCGTCACCCGTGGGGTGGTGTGGTCAGCTCACCGCCGGGAGGAACGCGGCGATCCCGGTGGCGAGGGCGTGCGGGTCCCCGCTGGGCCGGACCGGATGGCGGGTGGTCCGCCGGGCCCAGTCCTCCTCGAAGGCGTGCCAGTCGATGGCCCGCGGCGCGGTCCCCCCGACCAGGGCCTCCTCCAGCGAGTCGAAGTAGGCGTCCCACCGGGGCGCGTACAACTCCGAGACCAGGCCGCTCCATTCACGGTTCGCGTAATCGTGAAGGAAGCCGCCCTCGCTCGTGCTGCGGCGCCCCCACACGCTCAGGATCGAGCGTGCGTCGTACTCGTACCGGTCCTGCTCCGCCGTGTCGGCGCCCTGCGCGCGCGCCCCGGCGAGCCAGCCGCCGAGCAGGAAGTTCGGGTCGGAGCCGGTGAGGGCGTCCAGCCTGCGCTCCCCGTCGCGCCATTCGGCGGTCAGCGCACGGAAACGGGCCAGGTCCTTGGCCTCGTACGCCGCCTTGATCTTCGGGAGCAGCACCCGCGAGTGGTTGGCGAGCGCCTGCCGGGCGGTGTCCACCAGGTCGAAGCGGTAGGCGCTGGAGCCGCGCAGCCGCGGATCCACCCGGAGCAGGTGGTCCAGTGCGCGCCGGACCGAACCGGCCGGGTAGCGCATGGACTTGGGGCTCCAGTACGCCGCTCCGGCCGCCGTGAGGCTGGGTCGGGCGGTGAACAGGCTGTCCTGGGACTCCGACCACAGGCCCGACGAGGTGCTGTACGGCCCCTTGCGCAGCTCCTCCCAGGCCGCGGCGGCCGCGGCGTCGGGCCGGCCGTAGCGGCGGGCCGCGAAGTCGGCGAACCACTGCCGGTGGTCCACCGGCCCCGGCTCCCAGGCCAGGTCGGTGAAGAGGTCGAAGGCGGCCGGGTTGGTCCCGGTGGCCTCCGGCAGGTAGGCGATGCCGGTGAGCGCGCTGTCGGTCTTGGTCCGCCAGGGCCCGAACCGCTCGAGCCACACGGAGGTGTTCGCGCCGATCGTGGTGTGCCCGCCGAAGTTGTAGATGGTGCCCATCGCGTACGGGACGCCGCCCCAACGGGCCTCCCGGTCCAGGCGGTTGTACCGGTCCGAGAGCCCGTCCAGGATCAGCAGCTTCGAGGTGTCCACCCCGGCGAGGAGCTCCGCGGTCGGATCGTCCTGCCAGCCCAGCACCGCCCACAGCGCGCCGGGATGGGCGGCGTGCAGGGCGTCCTGGATGGCCCCCGCGGCGGACTTCACGTCCACCGCGCCCGTCTGGCCGCCCTCGTGCAGCGGGCTCATCCGGTACATCGTGCTGTCCCCGAACACCGCGCGCTGCTCCGCGTAGTACGCGGCGGCCAGCTTCCCGAACGCCGCGGACGCCGGGTCCAGCCAGTCCGGCCGGTCGAAGCCCGCCCAGTCGCCCTGCGGCACGGTGGCGGACCCCGGGTTCCGGGCGGCGAACTCCGGCGGCACGGTGCCGAAGTAGCCCGGCAGCACCGGGGTCATGCCCAGCCCGCGCAGCTGCTCCGCGATCCGCCCGCCCAGCTGGGCGCGCTCCCGCATGAGCCGTTCCGTGACCGGTCCGCCGAAGCCGCTCAAATTCTGCAGCAGCCACCAGCTCTGGTGCCCGGGCCCGGGCACCCACTGCCGCAGCTCCTCGGCGGAGTAGCCGAAGCCCTGGAGCGCCCGGTAGTACGGGTACTCGGCGCCGGCCTGCACGAACACCTCGTTGATGCCGTGCAGGGCGAGCAGGTCGATCTGCCGCTGGTGCTCCTCGAAGGTCCGGTACGGGCCGGAGTAGCCGTCGTCGGTGTCGTTGAGGGCGTACCGGTGGGGCACCAGCGCACTGCGGGTGACCGGCTCCGGGACGCCGGGCAGCTGCGCGGGCAGCATGCCGATGCTGTCGCCGGGCCAGCCGATGTCCGCCCCGGCGACGTGCTGGAGGTACCAGCCGACTCCGGTCAGCAGGGTGGCCCCGGTGCTGCCGCGCACGGTGATCGCGCCCGGCGTACCGGAGACGGTGAAGGTGTCGGCGGCGGCTGCCGTGCCGGGCAGCAGGGTGAACTGCCCTGCGTGGCGCGGCAGCAGCCGCTCCAGGGCGGCCCGCGCGGGCGCGGTGTCGAAGCTCGCGGGCCGCGGCGCGGCGGCCGGCGCGGGCGCGGGCGGACGGGCCCACGGCCCGGCCCGGAGGCCGGCCGGCGCGTCGGCCCGTGCGGGAGACGCGGCGCCCGGCGCGGCCGCGGCGCCGAGCAGGGCGAGGAGCACCGTCGGGACGGCGGCGAGCGCGACGGGCCGCGGAAGGACCGCGCGCCGGGACCGCCCCGCGGACCGAGGCCCGCGAAACGCCCCGGCTCCGGACGCGGATCCGGCCGAGGTCCCGGGCCGGGCCCCGGTTTCGGTCGGGGAGTCGGCCGAGGTCCCGGGCCGGGCCCCGGCTCCGGACGGGGAGTCGGCCCAGGACCCGGTTTCGGTCGGGGGTCCGGCCGAGCGCGGGGGCTCGGGCAGGGAGCCGGTCAAGGGCTCGGGCTCGGACAGGGGCCCGGGGGGCTCGGGGGCGGGCGGTGGCGTGTGCTTCGGCTGCGTCATCCTCGGCGCCGTCAGACCGGGAGGGCCCAGGCCTGGTCGACCCGGTGGCCGCCGCACGGGGCCAGCCGCAGCCGCTCGGCCGGGGCGTCCGGGGTGGCGGCCGCGGCGGGCGCCGTCAGGCACATGCCGCTCGCCTCCTCGACGAGGGCCCCGTCGCGCCGGTGCGCCCAGCTCTGGCCGGGCTGCCGCTCCTCGGCGGGCGCGCAGTCCGCCAGCTCCACCAGGCCGTCCTCGCCCGCCGACAGGCACTCGCCGGCCATCCGCAGGCTCGCGTCGCGTCCCAGGGTCCACCGCTGGTCGGGGGCCCCGGTGCAGGTGCCGAGCACGACCGCGCCGACACCGGTGGTGTTGGCCCCGTCGGCGCACTTGGCGCCGTCACCGACGATCTGCCCGGTCGGCACGGCCTCGCCGCAGCCGCGCGGGGTGAGCCGCCAGACCCCGGTGTCGTGGGCGCCGACCCGGCCGGTCAGCGTCTCGGAGACCTCCCGGCGCTCCCCGCTCCACAGGTCCAGCGCGTCCGCCGTGCAGGACGGCAGCCCGATCTCGTCGAGCGGCACGTTGATGTCGCGCGCGGCGCCGGAGCGGTTGAGCACGGCCACCGCCCGGTCGCCGTTCGCGAGCGGCCGGACCAGGATCTCGAAGGTGGCGTTGGAGGAGACCACCGCGCCCTGACGGCCCATGGGGTCCTGGTCGAGGGCGATCATCCGGGTGTTCCCGAGGGCGGCGAGGCCCTCGGGGGTGAGCTGGGAGACGTCCGAGGACAGGATGAACGGGGCCGCCATCATGGCCCAGAGGGCGACCTGGCTGCGGCCCTCGGCCGCGCTGAGGCCGGGAGCGCCCGCGATCAGGAAGTCGGGGTCGTTCCAGTTTCCGGGGCCCGCGTACCGGCCCAGCCAGCGGTTGTACCCGTAGTTGCCCAGGACCGAGCTCCACCGGGAGGTCGCCGGGGCGGCGGGCTGGTAGACCTTGATGTCCCGGCCCTCGCGCCACAGCTGGCCGGTCTCGCCGACCCAGCCGAGGACCTTGTGCCAGTCGGAGCCGCCCCACTCGCCCTGCTGGAAGTAGGCGGGGGCGGAGGCCGACAGCACCATGTCCCGGCCGCTCGCGCGCAGGGCCGCGGCGACGGAGTTGTAGGCGTCCCGGTAGGCCTGCTCCTTCGTCTTGCCCTCCGGCACCCACAGGTTGCAGCCGTCCATCTTGACGTAGTCCACCTTCCAGGAGGCGAACTGCCGGGCGTCCTGCGCGTAGTGGTCCGCGCCACCGCCCTGCGGCGCTCCGCTGCCCGGATACTTCTCGCAGGTGAGCGAGCCGGCGTCCTGGTAGATGCCGAACTTCAGGCCCTTGGCGTGCAGGTAGTCGCCGAGCCAGGCCATGCCGTGCGGGAACTTCTCCGTGTCCACGACCAGCGCGCCCCGTGCGTCGCGGGCCTTGGTCATCCAGCAGTCGTCGACGGTCACCGTGTCGTAGCCCTTGGCGGCGAGACCGGTGGACACGAGGGCGTCCGCGTTCGCCACCACCGTGGCCTCGTCGATGTCGCACATGTAGTGCGCCCAGTTGTTCCAGCCCATGGGAGGGGTGAGGGCGAGGGGGGTGTCCGAGGTCGCCGTGGGCTCGGCCCCCGCGGGGGCGGGGGAGAGCGCCAAGGCGAGCAGGGCGGCCGCGGTGAGACAGGGGAGCGAGGCGCGCAGGCGAGGCGGCACGGAGTCTCCTTGACATGGGGGGCAGTCGTGCGCCCAGTGCAGCGAGGTGACTACCCGCTGTCAACGAAAGTCGGCTGATATCCGCCATTGACCAGCAATATGGCCGCAATCGATGTCACACCAAAGGGGTGGGTAGGCGAGCCGGATCGGTGTGATACGTCGTATGTTACGGTGTATCTCATGCCGAGGAGATCAGCCGCCCTGGACCGGGCCACCCCCGAAGCGATCGCCGTCGCCGCCCTGCGCCTCCTCGACGAGGAGGGGCCGGCTGCCCTGAGCTTCCGGGCCCTGGCCGACCGGCTCGGCGTCTCCCACGCCACCGTCCAGCGCCGCTGCGCCGACCTCGCCGGACTGCTGGACCTGTGCACCGAACACCTGGCCGCGCAGCTGCCCGACATCCCCGCCGGCACCGACTGGGGCCAGGCCTGCGAGGAGCGGTTCGGTGCGCTGTACCGGCTGCTCACCGCCCACCCCGGACTGCTCGTCCTGCGCGGAGGCCGCCCCTGGCTCGGGCGGCAGCTGCTCGCCCGGCTCGTCGAGCCCGCCCTCGCGGACAGCGTGGCCGTCGGCATGACGGCAGCCGAAGCGATGACCGTCTACCGCCGCATGTACCTGCTCACCCTGGGCAGCGCGGCCTTCGTGGACCACCGGGATCCGGCCGGGGCCACCGCCGCCTCCCGGGCGGCCCTCGCCGCTCTCGACCCCGAGCGGTTCCCCGTGCTCTGCGCCGGACTGGCCGAGGTGCTGCCGCCCCTGACGGACCACGAGGTGTACTACGGCGCCCTGCGCCAGCTGATCGAAGCCGCCCGGCCCGCCATCCGACCCACCACCTGAGGGGGAGACCTGCCATGGAACAGCAGCTCGACTACGCCGCCGTACGCGCCGCCGCCGACCGCATCGCCGGATCGGTACGGCCCGTCGCCGTGGCTCCCGCGTCCGACGGGGTCTGGTACGCCCTGGAACACCTCCAGCACACCGGCTCCTTCAAGGCCCGCGGCGCGCGCAACTTCCTCGCCGCCCACCACCGGGCCGGCACCCTCCCGTCCGCCGGGGTCACCATCGCCTCCGGCGGCAACGCGGGGCTCGCCTGCGCCTGGGCGGCCCGCGGCCAGGACGTGCCCGCCACCGTGTTCCTGCCCGTCAACGCCCCCCGGGTGAAGGTGGAACGGCTGCGCGGGTACGGGGCCGAGGTGCGGCTCGTCGGCGACCGGTACGCCGAGGCCCTCGCCGCCTGCCAGGAGTTCGCCGCCGTCAGCGGGGCCCTGAGCAGCCACGCCTACGACCATCCGCTCATCGCCGCGGGCGCCGGCACCCTGCTCGACGAGATCCGGGCCGGGCTGCCCGGCCTGGACACGGTGGTCGTCGCGGTCGGCGGCGGCGGGCTGTTCGCCGGCATCGCCACCGCCGCGCGCGAGCACGGCGTGCGGGTGGTGGCGGCCGAGCCGGAGAACTGCCGCGCCCTGAACGCCGCCCTGGCCGCGGGCCGTCCGGTCGACGTGGCGGTGGACTCGGTGGCCGCCGACTCGCTGGGGGCCACCCGGGTCTCGGCGGACGCCCTGGCCGCCGCCCAGGACGGGTCCGTCACCTCGGTCCTCGTCCCGGACACGGCGATCACGGACGCCCGGCGGGCGCTCTGGGAGGAGCACCGGATCGTGGTGGAGGCGGGCGCGGCCACCGCCCTCGCGGCCCAGCGCGCAGCCCGGGAGCCGCTCGGCGAGCGGGTCGCCGTCCTGCTCTGCGGGGCCAACACGGACCCCGGGGACCTGGCGCGGTGACGGGGGTCTGACCTCGAACGACGATCGTCGCGGCAGCCGGCGACTTTCGAGGACAGCCCCGGGCCCCCGCCCCTTGCGAAGGTCGGAGTGTCCAGGCGACCGCCGCCGGACACGAGCGACACGGAGGAACGGGCGTGGCACAGCGCAAGGGTTGTCTGATCGGCTGCGGGGTGGCTCTGGTGCTGGGCATCGGCCTCGCCGTGCTGGCGGTCTTCGGCGTGGGCAGGTTCCTCGACATGGCCGACCAGACCCTGATCGACCCCGAGGTCTACGCGGCGGTGAAGGCCGGCGACGCGGAGGGCGAGGTGCGCGCCAAGCTCCCCTCGGGCGACTCCTTCGTCAAGGGCGCGCTGAAGGAGGGCGGCCCGGCCGAGCCCGAGGGCAGCACCTGCGCCTGGTACGTGTCCAGCGCCGACCCCGGGAACGGCAAGGAAACCGTGCTCCGCTTCTGCTTCAAGGACGGCAGGCTCGCGGAGAAGGCCGAGTACCCGATGAGGTAAACCGCATTAGTGCGGCGCCTCGCGAACCGGCGACAAAGCGTCAGATCGAGCAGCAGAGTCGGCTTCGTTATCGAATCGATACCACGGTCGACTGCCTTTGTACTAAAGCGCATTAGTCCAGCTCGAGCCGGGCGCGGCGGAGGTCCTCCGGGGCCGGTGGACCCAGGTCGGGGCCTTGCGGACCAGGCCTCCACCGGCCAGCGGGCCCCCTGCCTCATTGACGAGGACTTGGTTCCCGACGACCGTGGGCACCGCCTCCGGCAATGAGGCCGGACTTCTGCGAAGGCGGCGACGATGACCCGTTCCAACCCGACCCGTACGGCCGTTGCCGTGCTGGTGGCCGGCGCCCTCCTGTCGACCGGCGCCTGCGGAATGAGCGGCTCTTCGGGGGAGGTGGAGGAGGCCGAGAAGACGGGCAGAGTGGCGGGTGAGATCACCTTCCGCACCCTGCAGCTGAAGCCCGTCTTCACGGCCTACGTCCAGGGCGTCATCGACGGCTTCGAGGCCGAGTACCCCGAGGTGAAGGTCAAGTGGGAGGACGTACCGGGCGACGGCTACAACGAGAAGCTCGTCGCCGACGCCCAGGCCGGAGCCCTGCCGGACGTGGTCAACCTGTCCACCGACTCCTTCCAGCTCCTCGGCGACCGGGGGATGCTGGCCGACGTCGCCAGACTCGACGGAGCGCTGGCCGCGGAGTACGTGCCGGGCGCCTGGGAGCAGTTCAAGCTCCCCGGCAAGGGCGACGGCGTGTACGCCTACCCCTGGTACGTGACCCCGGAGATCCTCACGTACAACAAGGAGCTCTTCGAGAAGGCCGGCCTGGACCCGGCCAAGCCGCCCACCAGCGTGGAGCAGTTCTTCGACTACGCCGAGCGGATCGCGACCACCTCGGGCGGCCGCACCGCCGCCTTCATGGCCGATCCCAAGGGCCGGCTGCCGGGTGACTGGCAGAAGATGGGCGTCCCGATCCTCGACGCGCGGGGGGAGCGGTTCACCTTCGACACCGACCGGGCCGTCGCCTGGGTGGAACGGATGAAGGACCTGTACGCCAAGGGCGCGATGCCCAAGGAGTCGCTCCTCAAGTCCGATGACATCAACCAGCTCTACGGCGGCGGGAAGCTCGTCTTCGGCCCCGGCTCGCCGGGGTTCGTCAAGGACATCAAGCAGAACGCGCCCCAGGTCTACGCGAAGACCCACGTCGCGGGAGCCGTCACCGGCACCCTCGGCCACATCGGCATCTACGCCCAGTCCCTCGGCATCAAGAAGGACACCAAGCACCTCGACGCGGCCGCCGAGTTCGCCAAGTGGGTCACCAACGGGCCCAACCAGGTGGCGTTCTCCAAGAAGGCGACCATCTACCCGTCGAACGCCCGGGGCCTCGCGGACCCGTACTTCGCGGACCGGGGCGACGGCACGGACGCCGAGACCCTCGCCCGTGCGATCGGCGCCGAGCAGCTGAAGACCGCCGAGCTCGACGCCAACACCCCCGTCCAGTGGACCAGTCAGGTGGGCGACGCCGTCGTACGGGAGATGCAGAAGGCCATCCAGGGCGAACAGGACCCCCGGACGGCGGTCAGGAAGGCCCAGGAGGAGGCCAACAAGCTGCTCGCCGCCGCGGCCCGCCAGTGACCCGCGTGCTGCCGGCCGGGCGGGAGGAGGACGCCGGCCGGGAGGAGGACGCCGTGCGGGAGAAGGGCGCCGGGCGGGGCGAGCGGAGCGCGCGGGGGCAGCGGGCCGGGCGGGGCGCGCGGGGGAAGCGGGCCGAGCGGAGCGCGCGGGGGAAGCGGGCCAGGCGGGGCGAGCGGGCAGGGCGGGGAAAGCGGGCCGAGGAGGCCGGGACCGCGGTGCGCCTGCGCGCCTGGTGGACCCCGTACCTCTTCCTCGCCCCCGGCCTGCTGATGGTGGTGCTGTTCAGCCTCTGGCCGTTCGTCAACACCGTCATCCTCTCCCTCACCGACTCCCAGATCCTGCGCGGCGGCTCGTTCGTCGGCTTCGACAACTACACCCGCGCCTTCGCCGATCCCGACTTCTGGACCGCGGCCGCCAACAGCGTGCTCTACCTCGCCGTCGTCGTGCCCTGCCTGGTCCTCCTGCCGCTGGCCCTCGCCGTCCTCGTCCGGACGAAGGTCCCCGGCATCGGCTTCTTCCGCTCCGCCTTCTACACCCCCGTGATCGCCTCCGCCGTGGTCGTCGGGCTCATCTGGCAGTGGGTGCTGCGCAGCGACGGCCTGGTCAACACCGTCTTCCGGAAGCTGAGCATCGTCTCCGAACCGGTCCCGTTCCTGACCGACAGCACCATGCTGCTGGTCTCCGCGATGATCGTGACCGTGTGGAAGGGGCTCGGCTACTACATGGTCTTCTACCTCGCGGCCCTCGGGAACGTCCCCGCCTCCCTCTATGAGGCGGCCGCCCTCGACGGAGCCGGCGCCGTCCGCCGCTTCTTCAGCATCACCGTCCCCCAGGTCAAGCCGATGATGCTGCTGGTCGGCACCCTCTCCGCCATCTCGGCGCTGCGCGTCTTCACCGAGATCTACATCCTCGGCGGCGAGAGCGGCGGCCCCGGCGGCGGCGCCCGTACCCTGCCCTTCCTCATCCGGCAGGTCGGCCTCGGCTTCTCCGGCGAGACCGGCTACGCCTCCGCGCTCTCGATCCTGCTCTTCCTGCTGACGCTGGTCTTCAGCCTGCTGGGCCGCCGCCTGTCGAAGGGAGACGAGAGTTGAGGCGCCACTGGGCCGGACTCGCCGGCCGGTACGTCACGCTGGCCCTGATGCTCGTGATCATGCTGGGCCCGATCGTCTGGCAGTTCCTGACCTCGATCCGCGGCCGCACGGAGAACGTGTACGACGGCGTACTGCCCTCGCAGCCCACCCTCGACAACTACGTGCGGGTCGCCGAGTCGTTCCCGCTGCTCCAGTACGTCGGCAACACCCTCGTCGTGGCCGCCCTCGCGGTCACCTCGAACGTGCTCTTCGGGGCGATGGGCGGCTACGCCCTGTCCCGGCCCGGCTGGAAGGGCCGCAAGGCCGTCTTCACCGTGCTCGTGGCGACCCTGATGTTCCCCTTCGAGTCGGTGATGATCTCGATGTTCCTCACGGTCCGCGAGATGGGCCTGGTCGACACCCTCATCGGCGTCTGGCTGCCCGGCGCCGTCTCCGTCCTCAACATCATGATCATGCGGGCGGCCTTCCTGGCCGTGCCCAGGGAGCTGGAGGAAGCCGCGGTCCTGGACGGGGCGGACGAATGGACCCGCTTCACCCGGGTGTTCCTCCCCGCCGCCAAGGGGGCCCTGGCCGTCGTGTGCATCACCAGCTTCATGGGTGCCTGGGACGACTTCCTGTGGCCCCTGCTGGTCCTCACCGACAGCGAGCACTACACCCTCCAGCTCGGACTGAAGACCCTGGCCGGCGCCACCACCGTCAACGACCAGCGGCTCATCGCCGCCGGCGCCATGGCCGCGCTCATCCCGATGATGCTCCTGTTCTTCGCCCTCCAGCGTTTCTTCTTCAAGGGCGTCGGAGAGGGAGCCGTCAAGGCCTGAACCGCCGCCCGCGCACCGCACCCTTCCGCGCACCGCACCCTCCGCGCACCCCGCCCTCCCGTGTCCCGACCCCTCTCCCTCCTGGAGCAGCCGTCATGCACGACGACCGCAGCATCACCGAACACCGCCTCCGCCGGGTCCTCAAGGAGCGCATCAAGCCCGCCGTGCACTCCCGCCCCGTCCCGCTGACCCTCGCGCGCTGGGAGGCCCCGGACGAGCCGGTCCCCGTCGCCGAGGGCCTGGCGGCGGGGTACGAGCCCTGCGCCATCGGTGCGGCCTGGGGCCCGGCCTGGGGCACCACCTGGTTCAAGGTCACCGGCAGCGTCCCGGCCGACTGGGCCGGCCGTACGGTCGAGGCCGTCCTCGACCTGGGCTTCGACCGGATGATGCCCGGCTTCCAGTGCGAGGGACTGGTCCACCGGGCCGACGGGAGCGAGGTCAAGGCACTGAACCCGTACAACGACTGGGTGCGCGTCGCCGACCGGGCCCAGGGCGGCGAGCGCGTGGAGTGGTACGTCGAGGCCGCCTCCAACCCGGTCCTCGTCGAGCACACGGCCACGTACGAGGGCGACCGGCTGACCAGCGGCGACCGGCCGCTCTACCGGCTCGCCCGGATGGACCTCGCCGTGTTCGAGACCGAGGTGTGGGAACTGGTCCAGGACCTGGAGGTCCTGCACGACCTGATGACCCAGCTGGACACCGAGGACGCCCGGCGGTACGCGATCCTGCGCGCCGTCGACGCGGCGCTGGACGCGGTGGACCTCGGCGACGTGCCCGGCACCGCGGCCGCCGCCCGCGCGTGCCTGACCGGCGTGCTCGCCGCCCCCGCCCACGCCTCCGCGCACCGGATCAGCGCGGTCGGGCACTCCCACATCGACTCCGCCTGGCTGTGGCCGCTGCGCGAGACGGTGCGCAAGGTCGCCCGCACCTCCTCCAACGTGGTCAACCTGATGGACGAGCACCCCGAGTTCGTGTTCGCCATGTCGCAGGCCCAGCAGCTGGACTGGATCAAGACCTACCGGCCCGAGCTCTTCGAGAGGATCAAGAAGAAGATCGCCGACGGGCAGTTCGTGCCGGTCGGCGGGATGTGGGTGGAGTCCGACACCAACATGGTCGGCGGGGAGGCCATGGCCCGCCAGTTCCTCTACGGCAAGAAGTTCTTCCTCGACGAGTTCGGAATCGAGACCCGCAACGTCTGGCTGCCCGACTCCTTCGGCTACACCGCCGCGATGCCGCAGATCGTCAGGCTCTCCGGCTCCACCTGGTTCCTGACCCAGAAGATCTGCTGGTCCCAGGTCAACAAGTTCCCCCACCACACCTTCTGGTGGGAGGGCATCGACGGCACCCGCGTCTTCACCCACTTCCCGCCCGTCGACACCTACAACTCCGACCTCGGGGGCGCCCAGCTGGCGCACGCCGCACGCAACTACCAGGAGAAGGGCCGCGGCTCGCGCTCGCTGGTGCCCTTCGGGTGGGGCGACGGCGGGGGCGGCCCCACCCGCGAGCACCTGGCCCGCGCCCAGCGCCAGCGGAACCTCGAAGGCTCCCCCCGGGTCGAGGTCGAGCGGCCGGACGCCTTCTTCGAGAAGGCCCACGCCGAGTACCCGGACGCGCCCGTCTGGGCCGGCGAGCTCTACCTGGAGCTGCACCGCGGCACCTACACCTCCCAGGCCAAGACCAAGCAGGGCAACCGGCACAGCGAGTCGCTGCTGCGCGAGGCCGAGCTGTGGGCGGCGACCGCCGCGGTCCGCGCGGCGGGGTACGCCTACCCGTACGAGGACCTCGAGCGGATCTGGAAGACGGTGCTGCTGCACCAGTTCCACGACATCCTGCCCGGCTCCTCCATCGCCTGGGTGCACCGCGAGGCGCGCCAGACCTACCGGACGGTGCGCGCGGAGCTGGAGGGGATCACCCTGGCCGCGCAGACGGCCCTGGCCGGGGAGGGCGGGCAGGCCCTGGTCTTCAACTGCGCACCGCACGCCCGGCGCGGCGTCCCGGCCGGCGGCGCGGGGGTCCCGGCCGAGGCGGGGCAGCCGGTCACGGTGGAGGAGCGGCACGGTGGCGGCCACGTCCTGGCCAACGGCCGGCTGCTGGTGGAGATCGACGGCCGCGGGCTGGTCGTCTCCGCCTACGACCTCGAGGCGGACCGCGAGGCGGTCGCGCCGGGCGGCGCGGCGAACCTGCTCCAGATCCACCCCGACTTCCCGAACATGTGGGACGCCTGGGACATCGACGCGTTCTACCGCAACAAGGTCACCGACCTGGTCGCCCTGGACGCCATG
This sequence comes from Streptomyces sp. NPDC048270, assembly GCF_040652335.1. Taxonomy (NCBI): domain Bacteria; kingdom Bacillati; phylum Actinomycetota; class Actinomycetes; order Kitasatosporales; family Streptomycetaceae; genus Streptomyces; species Streptomyces sp. NPDC048270. The sequence continues at coordinate 77,946 of NZ_JBEZLV010000007.1, read as the reverse complement.
GAGGTCGCCGAGAGCGGCCCGTCGGCCGCCACGGTCCGCATCACCCGCTCCTTCGGCTCCTCGACGGCCGTCCAGTCGCTCACCCTGAGGTCCGGGGCCAAGACCCTCGACATCGTCACCGACGTGGACTGGCACGAGACGGAGAAGTTCCTCAAGGCGGCCTTCCCGCTGGACGTGAAGGCCGAACGGACGGCCTCGGAGACCCAGTTCGGGCACGTCTACCGGGCCACCCACACCAACACCTCCTGGGAGGCCGCCAAGTTCGAGATCTGCGCCCACCGCTGGATCCACGCGCAGGAGCCGGGCTGGGGGGCCGCCCTGCTCAACGAGTCCACCTACGGGTACGACGTGACCCGCGACGTACGGGCCGACGGCGGCCAGACCACCACGATCCGCCTCTCCCTCCTGCGCGCGCCGCGCTATCCCGACCCGGAGACCGACCAGGGCGCCCACACCCTGCGGTTCTCGCTGGCGCCGGGTGCGGAGATCGGCGACGCCGTCCGCGAGGGGCACGCGCTCAACCTGCCGGAGCGGGTGGTCAGCGGCGCGGGCCCGGTCGCCCCGCTGCTGGCCGTGGACAACGACGCGGTGGTCGTCGAGGCGGTCAAGCTCGCCGAGGACCGCGGCGGCGACGTGATCGTCCGCCTCTACGAGTCCCGCGGCGGCCGCGCCAAGGCCGTCCTCGCGGCGGGCTTCCCGGTGGCGGAGGCGGTCGAGAGCGACCTCCTCGAGCGCCCCCTGGCGGGGTCGGCGGTCGGCGCGCCCACTCCCGACGGCGCGGTCGCCCTCACCCTGCGCCCGTTCCAGATCCTCACGGTCCGCCTGCGCCGCGGCTGAGGCCCGTGGAGCCGGGCCCGCGCCCGGTCGTCCGTCCCGGCCCCCGCCGGGCCCGGCTCCACCCCCGTTCATCCGGTCGGCCGAGCAACGCAAGCCTCCCGCGCTCCGCGGGGCAAAGCTGTTGGGCAGGAACCGCCGCCACCGCACAGACGAGGACCGCGCCATGTCCCACAGCCGACGGATCAGCACCATCGTGGGGGTCGCGGCGCTGCTGCTGACCGCCACCGCCTGCTCGGGCCTGGGCCGGAGCACCGTAGGCATGCTCAGCTTCCGCGGCCACGACTCGCCGATCGAGCTGAGCTACTCCAACACCCTCGTCCGGGGCTGCCACAAGATCGGCATCCCGAAGGGGGCGACCCACGTGGAGAACAACACCCTCGTCGACATCGTGCTGTACCGGACGGAGGACTGCGGAAAGGTCGACCGGGCCGACGGCACCTACGTGGCCACGACCCTCTCCAACGTGACGGCGCCCGACAGCCTGTCCTGGCGGAGCTTCCGGGTCATCCACTGACGCGCCCCCGGGCGCGCGCCGCCGCGGCGTGAACTGCGCCACAGGCTGTGGCCGACGGGCCCGCCGGCTCCGGGAATCCCGGGGCCGGTGAGGGTCCCCTTGGTTTTGCACCTAGTTGCAAAACCGGCCTCCCCTCGCTAGAACTGGGTCATCACCCCCGCGCGAGGAGGCGCCCCCATGTCCCGGTACCCGCACCTGCTGAGCCCCCTGGACCTCGGCTTCACCACTCTGCCCAACCGAGTGATCATGGGGTCGATGCACACCGGCCTCGAGGAGCACGCGGGCGGCTTCGAGCGCCTCGCCGCCTTCTACGCCGAGCGGGCCCGCGGCGGCGCCGGCCTGATCGTCACCGGCGGCATCGCCCCGAACGACGCCGGCCGCCCCTTCGAGGGCGGCTCCCGCCTCACCACCGAGGAGGAGGCCGCCGAGCACCGGGTGATCACCGAGACGGTGCACGCCGAGGGCGGGAAGATCGCCATGCAGATCCTCCACTTCGGCCGCTACGCCTACCACAAGGACCTCGTCGCCCCCAGCGCCCTCCAGGCCCCCATCAGCCCCTTCGTCCCCAACGAGCTCAGCGACATCGAGGTCGAGCGCACCGTCGAGGACTTCGTCCGGGCCGCCCGCCTCGCCAAGCTCGCGGGCTACGACGGCGTCGAGATCATGGGCTCCGAGGGCTACCTGATCAACGAGTTCATCGCCGCCGCCACCAACAAGCGCACCGACCGCTGGGGCGGCGCCTACGAGAACCGCGTCCGCTTCCCGCTGGAGATCGTCCGCCGCACCCGCGAGGCCGTCGGCGAGGACTTCATCGTCATCTACCGCCTCTCCATGCTCGACCTGATCCCCGGCGGCTCCACCCTCGACGAGGTCGTCCACCTCGCCAAGGAGGTCGAGGCGGCCGGCGCCACCATCATCAACACCGGCATCGGCTGGCACGAGGCCCGCATCCCCACCATCGCCACCTCCGTGCCGCGCGGCGCCTACACCTGGGTCACCAAGCGGCTGATGGGCGCGGTGTCCGTCCCCCTGGTCACCAGCAACCGCATCAACACCCCCGAGATCGCCGAGGAACTGCTCGCCGACGGCCGCGCCGACCTGGTCTCCCTGGCCCGCCCCTTCCTCGCCGACGCCGACTTCGTCGCCAAGGCCGCGGCCGGCCGCTCCGAGACCATCAACACCTGCATCGGCTGCAACCAGGCCTGCCTCGACCACACCTTCAGCGGCAAGATCACCAGCTGCCTGGTCAACCCGCGCGCCTGCCACGAGACCGAGCTGGTCCTCGCCCCCACCCGGCTGAAGAAGCGCGTCGCGGTCGTCGGCGCCGGCCCGGCCGGACTCGCCTGTGCGGTCTCCGCCGCCGGCCGAGGCCACGCCGTCACCCTCTTCGAGGCCTCCGGCCACCTCGGCGGCCAGCTCGACATCGCCCGCCGCATCCCCGGCAAGGAGGAGTTCGAGGAGACCATCCGCTACTACGGCACCCAGCTCGTGGACAGCGGCGTGGACGTCCGCCTGAACACCCGTGCCGACGTGGAGGCCCTCCGGGGCTACGACGAGGTCGTCGTCGCCACCGGGGTCACCCCCCGCACCCCCGCGATCGAGGGCGTGGACCACCCCAGCGTCGTCACCTACCTCGACGTGCTGCGGGACGGCGCGCCCGTCGGCGGGCGCGTCGCCGTCGTCGGCGCGGGCGGCATCGGCTTCGACGTCGCCGAGTACCTCACCGACAGCGGCGAGGGCGCCTCCCAGGACCCGGCCGTCTACTTCCGCCACTGGGGCGTGGACACGGCGTACACCGGCCCCGGCGGGCTCACCCCCGCCGAGCGCCCCGCACCGCCGCGCCAGGTCCACCTGCTCCAGCGCAAGACGACCAAGGTCGGCGCCGGCCTCGGCACCACCACCGGCTGGATCCACCGGGCGGAGCTCAAGCACCGCGGGGTGGTCTCCGTCGCCGGGGCCTCGTACGAGCGGATCGACGACGAGGGCCTGCACATCACCGTCGACGGCGAGCAGCGCCTCGTACCCGCCGACACCGTCGTCCTGTGCACCGGGCAGGAGCCGCGCCGCGACCTGTACGAGGCGCTGCGCGCGGCCGGTGTCGAGGCGCACCTGATCGGCGGCGCCGACGTGGCCGCCGAACTCGACGCCAAGCGGGCCATCCGCCAGGGCACGGAACTCGCCGCCACCCTCTGACCGAAAACCGACAGGGGATTGTGGCGGTCCGGCCGGGCCGCCACAATCGCCCGGTGACGTTCTCCCCCGCAGACGCAGACAAGATCCTCGCCGACAACTTCGCCCCCTGGGTGCTCGCCCTGGGCCTGAGCGTCCAGGAGACCGGCGAGCGGCACGCCGTCCTGCGGCTGCCCTGGTCCGAGGCCCTGGCCCGGGACGGCGGCGGGCTCTCGGGCCAGGCCCTGATGGCCGCCGCCGACACCGCGACCGTCATCGCGATCTCCAGCGCGCGCGGCGCGTACGGGCCCATGACCACCGTCCAGCAGTCGACGAGCTTCCAGCGCCCCGTGACCGGCGCCGACGTGCTGATCCACGTACGGGTGACCAAACTGGGCCGGCGGATGGCCTTCGCCGACATCACCATGACCCCCGAGGGTGCGGCGGAGCCCGCCGCCACCGCCTCCACGGTCTACGCCCTGCTGGGCTGATCCCCTTCCGCCACCGGCAGCCGCACCACCAGCCGGGCTCCCCTCGGGGAGTCCTCGGCGGTGAGGGTGCCGCCGTGGTGTGCGGCCAGGTCCCGGGCTATGGCGAGGCCCAGGCCGGCCCCGCCGTGGTCGCGGCTGCGGGCGTCGTCGAGGCGGGTGAAGCGCTCGAAGACCCGTTCCCGGTCGCCGGGCGGGATTCCGGGGCCGTCGTCGGTCACCTCCAGCACGGCGGTCCGTCCGCCGGGGCCGCCGGCGGCGAGGACGAGGTCCACCCGCCGGACGGCGAACCGCTGGGCGTTGTCGAGCAGGTTGGTGACCACCCGGGCCAGCCACAGCTCGCTGCCCTCCACCCGGACGCCGTCCGCCAGCTCCGTGTGCACCGGGACCCGGTCCCCGAGGCGGGCCTCCACGGCGCCCCGGACCACGGCGCCCAGGTCCAGCCGGGCCGACGCCATCGGCTGGGCGGCGTCGATCCGGGCGAGCAGCAGCAGGTCGGAGGAGAGCTGCTGGAGCCGTTCGATGTCCTGGAGCGCGCCGCCGATCAGTTCCGGCCACAGCTCCGGGTCCCGGACGGCCAGGGCCACCTCCAGCTGGGTGCGCAGCACCGTGATGGGGCTGCGCAGTTCGTGCGAGGCATCGGCGATGAACCGGCGCTGGCGGATGCCGGCGGACTCCAGCCGGTCCAGGGTGGTGTTCATCGTCTGCGCCAGGCGGGCGACCTCGTCGTGCGTGGGCGGTACGGGGACCCGCCGGTGCAGGTCCCGGTCGCTGATCCCGGCGACCTCGGCGCGGATCGCCTCGACCGGCCCGAGCGCCCGGCCGGTGACCCGCCAGGTGACGAAGGCGACGGTGGCCAGGAGCAGCGGGCCGCCGACCGCGAGGGCGGCGGCCGTGGTGTCGTCGGCCGCGTCCACGTCGCGCAGCGAGGTGCCCACGAACACGGTGACCATGCCCTGCGGGGTCTGCGTGGTGACCTGGACGACCCGCTGGCGGTGCTCGCCGCCGAGCGGGCCGGCCTGCCAGGTCCGGGACTCCTTCCCGGGCCGCGGCGGGACGGGGGCGAGCGGGAACTCCCCGGCGAGGTTCGGATGGGCGCGCAGCACCCGGCCGCGGGCGTTGACCACCTGGAAGAACTCGACGCCGTGCAGGTTCGGCCGCGTCTTGTCGAGATCCCCGGTGGCCGCGAGCCGGGCGATCGTCTCGGCCTGCCGCGCGGCGTCGCGCTCGGCGTTGCGCAGCAGGTTGGCCTCCAGCAGTCCCAGGAGGGCGAAGGAGGCCAGGGTCAGGGCGGCGGCGACGACCAGCACGGCGCCGGCGGTGGCGCGCGCCCGGACGGTGGTGGGCACGAGGCGGCGCAGGGGAGAGCGCCGGAGCAGGCGCACCAGCCTTCCCGCCCCCAGCGGGGCGCGCGGGCGGCGGAAGCGCCGGGGGAGTGCGGGCTCAGCCACCGTCGGCCGCCAGCCGGTAGCCCGCGCCGCGTACGGTCTCCAGCGCGGCGCGGCCGAACGGCGCGTCGATCTTGCGGCGCACTGCGCTGATGTGGACCTCGACCACGTTGGGGTCGCCGGCGAAGGCGATGTCCCAGACCTGCTCCAGGATCTCCCGTTTGGGCACGACCTCGCCGGGGCGCCGGGCCAGGTACTCCAGTACCGCGAACTCCCGGGCCGTCAGCCGTATCTCGGTCTCGCCGCGGGAGCAGGCGTGCCGGGCCGGATCCAGCACCAGGTCGCCGAAGTGCATCACCTGCGGGCCGCGGCGGCCCGTGCGCCGGGCCAGTGCGCGCAGCCGGGCGACCAGGACGAGGTAGGAGAAGGGCTTGGACAGGAAGTCGTCGGCGCCGGTGTCCAGGGCCTCCGCCTCGTCGTACTCGCCGTCCTTCGCCGTCAGCATCAGGATCCCCGACTCGTTCCCGGCGGCGCGCAGCCGGGAGCAGACCCGGTAGCCGTTCAGGCCGGGCAGCATGATGTCGAGCACGATCAGGTCGTAGTCGTGCTCGGTGGCCATCCACAGTCCTTGCAGCCCGTCGTGGGCCACGTCCACCGAGAACCCCTCCGATTGGAGCCCCCGCTGCAGGGCCACGGCCAGCCGCCGTTCGTCCTCCACCACCAGTACGCGCATGCCGACCAGGGTCTCAGGCCCGGTCCGCGGCAGGCTGAAGAGGTCTTCAGCCGGCTTCAGGTGGGCTTCAGCATCCGCTCAGCATGCTCTGCAACGAGCCGGGTGCCGTGCCCGGTTGTGTATGAGGAGCCCAGGTATGTCTGAATCCTTCCCGCCGTCCGAGCAGCCCGAGCAGCCCACGCGGCCGGAGGCCGCCCCGCAGCCCGGCCCGCGCAAGCGTGTGGACCTGGGGCGTCTGGTGCCCCGGCGCAAGGGCGCCCGGTGGGCGGCGCTGGGCGCGGCCGTGGTGATCGTCGGCGGTACGGCGGTGGCCGTGGCGGTGCACGAGCACCACCACGAGCGGATGTCCGGACCCCGCTTCGCCTGGGCCGAGGCCGACCGCGAGGGCGGGATGCGGCGCGGCCCGGCGGGCGGGGGCGAGGACGGCGACCGCGCCTTCGGCCCCGAGAACCGCAAGCACCCCAAGGACCTGAAGGACCTCAAGGTCCTGAAGGAGATGAGGGAGGCGGCCCCGAACCCGCGCGCCGGGGAAGAGGGTTCCCGCGGCTCGGGGAAGACGGCCCCCGCGCCCCTGCCGTCGCTGGCCATCGGGCAGGCGGCCGACAAGGCGGCCGGGGCGGTGGAGGGCGGCAAGGTGGAGAGCCTGCGCGTGGTCGCCCAGGAGGGCGGCGGCAGTGCCTGGCTGGCCGTGGTCCTCGGGCCGGACGGGGTCCGTCACGCGGTCACGGTCTCCGGCACGGACGGCGCCGTCACCAGCAACGTTCCCGTCGCCCGGCCCTAGACTCCGGCCGGTCGCCCGCCCGGCCGGTCGCCCGCCCGCCCGGCCAGGACCGGGACCGGGCGGGCCCGGCCGGGCGTCGCTTTGCGGCGCCGGCCCGCTCCGCCGGACCGCCGCCGGCTCAGGCGCGTTCGGCCGCGACCGGGTACGGCACGAAGCTGCTGCTGTTCTCGTCGACGGCGAGCGCCCGGCCGAGGGGCGGGACGGCCCGCTGCGGGCAGTCGAGGCGCTCGCACAGGCGGCAGCCCATCCCGATCGGCGTATCGGCGGAGGTCCTGCCGAGGTCGAGCCCGTCGGAGTAGACGAGGCGGGAGGCGTGCCGGATCTCGCAGCCGAGGCCGATGGCGAAGGTCTTGCCGGGCTCGCCCCACCCGCCGCGGTGGCGGGTGACGGCCCGGGCGGTCCAGAGGTGGCGCTGTCCGTCGGGCATGGCGGCGACCTGGACGTGGATGCGGCCGGGCGCGGCGAAGGCCTCGTACACGTTCCACAGCGGGCAGGTGCCGCCCGTGCGGGAGAAGTGGAATCCGGTCGCGGACTGCCGCTTGGACATGTTGCCGGCCCGGTCCACCCGCACGAAGGAGAAGGGCACCCCGCGCAGCCCGGGCCGTTGCAGGGTGCTCAGCCGGTGGCAGACGGTCTCGTAGCCGAGGCCGAAGTGGTCGCAGAGCCGCTCGATGTCGTAGCGGAACTCCTCGGCGGCCGTGTGGAAGGCCCGGTACGGGAGGATCAGCGCGGCGGCGAAGTGGTTGGCGATCCCGATCCGGGCCAGGGCGTGGGCGGGCGAGCCCGGCGCGAAGTCCTCGGCCGCCAGCCGGTCGAGCTCCTCCCCGTGCTCCAGCAGCGCCAGCTGGGTGGCCATCCGGAAGGCCTGCTGGCCCGGCCGCAGCCGGCTGGACACGTGCAGGACGCGGGATCCGGCGTCGTAGTGGTGCAGCCGGTCCGAATCGGCCGCGAGGCGCACCCCGTGCCGGTCCAGGAGCCGCACCGACAGGGCGCGCAGCACGTCCCCCGGCCTGATCCCGATCTCGCGGGCCAGCGTTTCGGCGGCGAGATCGCTGTCGTGCAGGTAGTTCTGCCGCCGGTAGAAGAACTCGCGGATCTCCTCGTGCGGCGAGCGCGGGCCCTGCGCCGCGCCCTCCCGGCCGTCCCCGTCCCCGGCGAGCCGCTCGGCGAGCAGCTGGGCGCGCCGGCCGAGGTCCACCAGCACCCCGGCGACGGCGGGCATCCGGCCGGCCAGCTCCGCCAGGTCCGACGGGGACACCCGGGCCTCCGCGACCTCCCCGGCGAGGGCCTCGCGGAGGTCGGCCAGCAGGCGGCTGGTGTCCCGCTCCGAGAAGAAGCCGGGATCGACGCCGAACGCCTCGGTCAGCCGCAGCAGTACGGGCACCGTGAGCGGCCGCGAGTCGTGTTCCATCTGGTTGAGGTAGCTCGGCGAGATCGCGAGGACGCGGGCCAGCTCGGCCTGGCTCATCCGCCGTTCCTCGCGCAGGCGCCGCAGCCGCGCCCCCGCGTACGTCTTGCCCACCGCGCTCCCCCTTCGTGTGGCCGGGACGCCGCAACCCTACGGGGGATCCGGCCGCCGCGGTCGTTCGCAAACGTGGCAGAAACGCTCGGAAGATTCGCAGAACTTGGCATTCGTCCCTCCTTGATGGCACTCGGTGCCACTGTCAGAGTCGGTCCTGCGGCCAGCGGAACCGGGGGAGTTGAGACCGGTCTCGGGCCGTACCCCCCTTACCTCGGCACGTGGTGCCAGTGCGGACAAGTGACTCATGGAGACGGTGGCGGTCATGGCAGAGGCGAACACGGCGGCAGCGGCCCGGCAGCTCGAACAGCGCTGGGCCACCGACCCCCGCTGGGCGGGCATCGAGCGGACCTACGGTGCCGAGGACGTGGTCCGGCTCTCCGGCAGCGTCCGCGAGGAGCACACCCTGGCCCGGCGCGGCGCCGAGCGGCTGTGGCGGCAGCTGCACGAGCGGGACTACGTCCACGCGCTCGGCGCGCTCACCGGCGGCCAGGCCGTCCAGCAGGTGCGGGCCGGGCTCCAGGCGATCTACCTGTCCGGCTGGCAGGTCGCCGCCGACGCCAACCAGGCCGGGCACACCTACCCCGACCAGAGCCTCTACCCCGTCAACTCCGTTCCCCAGGTGGTCCGGCGGATCAACAACGCGCTGCTGCGCGCCGACCAGATCGCCACCGCCGAGGGCGGCACGGACACGACCGACTGGCTCGCCCCGATCGTGGCGGACGCGGAGGCCGGTTTCGGCGGACCGCTGAACGCCTTCGAGCTGACCAAGGCGATGATCGCGGCCGGTGCGGCCGGCATCCACTACGAGGACCAGCTCGCCTCCGAGAAGAAGTGCGGCCACCTCGGCGGCAAGGTCCTCGTCCCCACCTCGCAGCACATCCGCACCCTGAACGCGGCCCGGCTGGCGGCCGATATCGCGGACACCCCGACCCTGGTCATCGCCCGTACCGACGCCCTGGCCGCGACCCTGCTGACCAGCGACGTGGACGAGCGCGACGCCGAGTTCTGCACGGGCGAGCGCACCGCCGAGGGCTTCCACCACGTCCGGGGCGGCATGGCCCCGGTCATCGCCCGCGGCCTCGCCTACGCCCCGTACGCCGACCTGATCTGGGTCGAGACCGGCACCCCGGACCTCGCCCAGGCCCGCGAGTTCGCCGAGGCGATCCACGAGCGGTACCCGGACCGGATGCTCGCCTACAACTGCTCGCCCTCCTTCAACTGGAAGGCGGCGCTGGACGACGACCAGATCGCCAAGTTCCAGCGGGAGCTGGGCGCGATGGGCTACCGCTTCCAGTTCATCACCCTGGCCGGCTTCCACTCCCTCAACCACGGCATGTTCGACCTCGCCCGCGGCTACGCGGAGCACGGCATGACGGCCTACGTGGACCTGCAGGAACGCGAGTTCGCCGCCCAGGAGCACGGGTTCACCGCCGTCAGGCACCAGCGCGAGGTCGGTACCGGCTACTTCGACCTGGTCGCGACCGCCGTCAACCCCGCCTCCTCGACCACGGCGCTCGCCGGCTCCACGGAGGAGGAGCAGTTCCACTGAGGCCCGCCCCGCGCGGTGGGGTCGGCGGCAGGCACACCGCCGCCGTCCCCGCGCCCGGGACGCCCTTCCCTCCCGTCCGCAGCTCCCGCCGAGGAGACCCGTATGACCACCACCGAACTCACCGGCCGCGTCCACGTGCTCGGCGCACCGGGCCACCGCTTCGACGAGATCCTCACCCCCGCCGCCCTGGACTTCGTCGGCGCGCTCCACACGGCCTTCGCCGGCCGCCGCCCGGAGGTGCTCGCCGAACGCCGCCGGCGGACCGACCGGCTCGTCTCCGGCGACCCCCTCGACTTCTCCCGCGCCACCACCGCGGTCCGCGAGGACCCCGACTGGCGCGTCGCACCGCCCGCCCCGGGCCTCCTCGACCGCCGGGTGGAGATCACCGGGCCCCCGGACCGCCGCACGACGGTGCGCGCCCTGAACTCCGGAGCCCGGGTGTGGATGGCCGACTTCGCGGACGCCACCTCCCCCACCTGGGAGAACGTCATCGGCGGGCAGCTGAACCTGCTCGACGCGATCGAGCGCCGGATCGACTTCACCACGCCCGACGGCAAGGAGTACCGCCTCGGCGACCGGCCGGCCACGATCATGGTCCGGCCGCGGGGTTGGCACCTGACCGAGCAGCACCTGCGGATCGACGGCCGTCCCGTCCCGGCCCCGCTGGTCGACTTCGGCCTCTACTTCTTCCACTGCGCCCAGCGGCAGATCGACGCCGGCCGCGGCCCGTACTTCTCCCTGCCCAAGCTGGAGAACCGGTACGAGGCACGCCTGTGGAACGACGTCTTCCTGACGGCCCAGGAACTCCTCGGCATCCCGCGCGGCACCGTCCGCGCCACCGTCCTGATCGAGACGGTCACCGCGGCCTTCGAGATGGAGGAGATCCTCTACGAGCTGCGCGAGCACAGCGCCGGACTGCACGCGGGCCGCTGGGACTACCTCTCCAGCCTCGTCAAGACCTTCGGCCACCGCACGGACTTCCGGCTGCCCGACCGGGCGAAGGTCACCATGACCGCCCCCTTCCTGCGGGCGTACACCGAACTCCTCGTCCGCACCTGCCACAGGCGCGGCGCGCACGCCATCGGCGGCATGGCCGCCCAGGTGCCCGGCAAGGACGCCGGGGCGAACACCGCGGCCCTCGCCAGGGTCCGCCTCGACAAGGAGCGCGAAGCCGAGGACGGTTTCGACGGCTCGTCGGTCGCCCACCCCGGACTCGTCCCCCTCTGCCGCGAGGTGTTCGACAGAGTGCTCGCAGACCGGCCGCACCAGCTCGAGCGCCTGCGCCAGGACGTCCACGTCACCGCCGCCGCACTGCTGTCGGTCCGGCGCAGCGGCGGCCCGCCCACCCCCGAAGGCGTCCGCGCCAACGTCCGCGTCGCCCTGCGGTACTTCGACGCCTGGCTGCGCGGCACCGGAGCCGTCGCCCTCGACGGGCTGATGGAGGACGCGGCCACCGCGGAGATCGCCCGCGTGCAGCTCTGGCAGTGGCTGCGCCACCGCAGCACGGACCAGGCGGCCGTACGCACACTCCTCGACGCCGCCTGCGCGGCGCTCGCCGAGGAGCAGCCGCAAGCCCTGGTCGCCGAGGCCCGCGCCGTCTTCGAGCGCACCGTGTTCGAGCGGGAGCTGCCCGCCTTCTTCACCCCCGACGCGTACATCCGCCACCTGGTCCGTCCGGAGGCCCGCTCATGAGCACCGCGGTCCCGATCCCCGCACCCGTTCCCGCACCCGCCGAGGGAGGCATCCGCCGGGTCGGCATCGTCGGCGGCGGCCAGATGGGCGCCGGGATCGCCGAGGTCTGCGCCCGCGCCGGCCTCGACACCGTGGTCTACGAGGCCGACGCCACCGGGGCCCGCGCCGCCCGCGAACGCGTGGCCGTGTCCCTCGAACGCGCCGTCCAGCGCGGCAAACTGGACCGGCTCACCGCCGAGGACGCCCTCGCCCGGCTCGTCTTCTCGGGCAGCCTCGACGACCTCGCCGACCGGCAGCTCGTCATCGAGGCCGTCGTGGAGAACCCGGAGGTCAAGGAGGAGGTCTTCACGGCCCTCGACAAGATCGTCGAGGATCCGGCCGCGGTCCTCGCGACGAACACCTCCGCCCTCCCCGTCATGCGCCTCGCGATGGCCACCGGCCGCGCGGACCGCGTCGTGGGCCTGCACTTCTTCAACCCCGTACCCGTCCTGCCGCTGGTCGAGATCGTCTCCTCCCTGCACACCACCCGCGAGACCGCCGAGCGGGTGGAGGCCTTCGCCCGCGACAGCCTGGGCAAGACCGCCATCCGCTCCCAGGACCGGGCCGGCTTCGTCGTCAACGCCCTGCTCGTCCCGTACCTGCTCTCGGCCGTCCGGATGGCCGAGTCCGGCTTCGCGAGCGCCGCCGACGTCGACGCCGGCATGGAACTGGGCTGCGCCCACCCCATGGGCCCGCTCAAGCTCGCCGACCTGATCGGACTGGACACGGTCGCGGCCATCGCGCAGTCGCTGTACGAGGAGTTCAAGGAACCCCTCTACGCACCGCCCCCGCTGCTGCGGCGGATGGTCCAGGCGGGGCTGCTGGGCCGCAAGAGCGGCCGCGGCTTCCACACGTACGACCGGCGCTGACGGGAGGAGGGGCGGGGGGTGGCGGGCACGGGGCGGGCCCCGGCGTGGCCCACGTCACCGTCCGGCATGCGGGCCGCTGTACCGCTCCTCCAGAACCTGCGCCTACGCTGATCGGCAGCAGCTGGTTCGCCCCGTCCGCCAGGCGGGATGCGTCGTAAGAGGGAACCCGGTGGGAATCCGGGACTGCCCCGCAGCGGTGAGCGGGAACGACCGCCGTCATACGCACTGGGCCCGGACGGGTCTGGGAAGCGACGGCCACTAGGTGTCTGCCCGAAGGGCAGACGTGCCCGCAAGTCCGAAGACCTGCCCGTTGCCCGCGCACGCACAGCCGTGCGCGGACATCCCGGTGACCTCGTGGGCGGGTCGGCGAACAGATCTCGGACGGTCACGGCGGCGCAGCGCGCCCCGGCGGACCGTCCGGTCCGTGACCCCTTCGCGCCCCACGTCCCGCCACCGGGACTCATGGAGACAAGCTCGCGAAGGAGAGTTCCGTGACAACCGAGTCCGCAGCCGCCGCCGTGGAAGCCACCGTGTACGGCTACCCCCGCCAGGGGCCGAACCGTGAACTGAAGAAGGCCGTCGAGGGCTACTGGAAGGGCCGCGTCAGCGCCGAAGCCCTCCACGAGACCGCCGCGCACCTGCGCCGGGCGAACTGGCTCCAACTGGCCGGCGCCGGCATCACCGAGGTCCCCACCGGCGACTTCTCGTACTACGACCACGTCCTCGACACCAGCGTCATGCTCGGCGCCGTCCCCGACCGCCACCGCGCCGCGTTCGATGCCGACGCCCTCGACGGATACTTCGCCATGGCCCGCGGCACCCAGGACGCGGCGCCGCTGGAGATGACCAAGTGGTTCGACACCAACTACCACTACCTGGTGCCCGAACTCGGGCCCGACACCCGGTTCACCGCCGACTCCACCCGGCAGGTCGCCGCACTGCGGGAGGCCCTGGCCCTGGGCCTCGGGGCCCGCCCGGTCCTGGTCGGCCCCGTCACCTACCTCCTGCTCGCCAAGCCCGCCCCCGGGGTGGCCGAGGACTTCCGGCCGATCACGCTGCTCGACCGGCTGCTGCCCGTGTACGCGCAGGTCCTCGCAGACCTGCGCGCGGCCGGCGCCGAATGGGTCCAGCTGGACGAGCCGGCCCTGGTGCAGGACCGCACCCCGGCCGAACTGGGCACCGCCGCCCGGGCCTACCGCGAGCTCGGCGGCCTGCCCCGGACCCAGCGCCCCCAGCTGCTGGTCGCCACGTACTTCGACCGGCTCGGCGAGGCCCTGCCCGTGCTGGCCAAGGCACCCGTCGAAGGACTCGCCCTCGACTTCACCGAGCGGGCCGCCGCCAACCTCGACGACCTCGCGGCGGCCGGCGGACTGCCCGGCAAGCGCCTGGTCGCGGGCGTGGTCGACGGCCGCAACATCTGGATCAACGACCACGAGAAGTCCCTCACCACCCTCGCCACCCTGCTCGGCCTCGCCGACCGCGTCGACGTCGCCGCCTCCTGCTCCCTCCTCCACGTACCGCTGGACGCGGGCGCCGAACGGGACATCGACCCGCAGATCCGCCGCTGGCTGGCCTTCGCCCGCCAGAAGACCACCGAGATCACCACCCTCGCCCGGGGCCTCGCCTCGGGCACCGGCGCCATCGCGGCCGAACTCGCCGCCAACCGCGCCGACCTGGCCTCCCGGGCGAACTCCGCGATCACCCGCGATCCGGCCGTACGGGCCCGGACCGCGGCCGTCACCGACAGCGACGGCCGCCGCTCCCAGCCCTACGACCGGCGCGCGGCGGCCCAGCGGGCCCACCTGGGGCTGCCGCTGCTGCCCACGACGACCATCGGCTCCTTCCCGCAGACCGCCGAACTGCGCACCGCCCGCGCCGACCTGCGCGCCGGCCGCCTGGACGCCGACGGCTACGACGGCCGCATCGAGGCCGAGATCCGCGAGGTCATCGCCTTCCAGGAGAAGACCGGCATCGACGTCCTCGTGCACGGCGAGCCCGAACGCAACGACATGGTCCAGTACTTCGCGGAGCAGCTCACCGGATACCTGGCCACCCAGCACGGCTGGGTCCAGTCCTACGGCACGCGCTACGTGCGCCCGCCGGTCCTGGCCGGGGACATCTCCCGCCCCGAGCCGATGACCGTGCGGTGGACGGCGTACGCGCAGTCCCGGACGGCCAAGCCGGTCAAGGGCATGCTGACCGGCCCGGTGACCATGCTCGCCTGGTCCTTCGTACGCGACGACCAGCCGCTGGGCGACACCGCCCGGCAGGTCGCGCTCGCCCTGCGCGACGAGGTCGACGACCTGGAGGCGGCGGGTACCTCGGTGATCCAGGTCGACGAGCCCGCCCTGCGCGAGACCCTGCCGCTCCGGGCGGCCGACCACGCCGCCTACCTGGCCTGGGCGACCGAGTCCTTCCGCCTCACCACCAGCGGGGTCCGGCCGGACACCCAGATCCACACCCACATGTGCTACGCCGAGTTCGGCGACATCGTCGAGGCCATCGAGGAACTCGACGCCGACGTCATCAGCCTGGAGGCCGCGCGCTCCCACATGCGGGTGGCCGACGAGCTCGCCGGCGCCGGCTACCCGCGCGAGGTCGGCCCGGGCGTCTGGGACATCCACTCCCCGCGGATCCCCTCCGCCGGGGAGGCCGCGGAGCTGCTGCGCAGGGGACTTGGGGCCATCCCGGCCGAACGGCTGTGGGTCAACCCCGACTGCGGGCTGAAGACCCGCGGCTGGCCCGAGACCAGGGCCTCCCTGGAGCACCTCGTCGAGGCGGCGCGGCAGGTCCGTACGGAGATCGCGGAGGGCTGAGCCGCCCGCCGGGGCCCGGGGCGGGCGGGGCCGGGGGCGCGCCGGGCACCGCTCGCGCTAGTGTGCGGGGGTGAGCTCTCATGTCGTCGTAGGTTTCGGACCCGCCGGCGCCGCCACCGCGCGGCTGCTGGCCCAACAGGGCCATGCGGTACGGGTCGTCACCAGGTCGGGCGGCAGCCCGGAACCGGGTATCGAGCACATCGCGCTGGACGCGAAGGACCCCGAGCAGCTGATCGGGGCCGCGGAGGGTGCGGTCGCGCTCTACGGCTGCGCCGCTCCGCCCTACCACCGCTGGGCGGACCAATGGCCGCCCCTGGCCGCGTCGTTGTGCGCCGCGGCCGAGGCCACCGGGGCCGTACTGGTCATGCTGGGCAACCTCTACGGGTACGGCCCGGTGGACCGCCCGATGACCGAGGAGCTGCCGCTCGCGGCGACCGGCGCCAAGGGGCGGGTGCGCGCGGCGGCCTGGGAGCAGGCGCGGCGGCTGCACGAGCAGGGCCGCATCAGGGCGGTGGAGGTGCGGGCCTCGGACTTCTTCGGGCCCGGCGTCACCGAGGGCGGCCACCTGGCCGCACGGGTGGTACCGCCGCTGCTGCGCGGCAAACCGGTCTCCGTGCTGGGGGATCCGGACGCCCCGCACAGCTGGACCTATCTCCCCGACGCGGCCCGGGCGCTGGCCGAGGTCGCGGGCGAGGAGCGGGCCTGGGGACGGGCCTGGCACGTCCCGACCGGGCCCGCGCGGTCGGTGCGGGAGATGGTCGGCCGCCTGGCGGCGCAGGCGGGAACGGCGCCGGTCGCGGTGCGCAGGCTGCCGTCGGCCGTGCTGGGCGCGGCGGCGCTCTTCTCCCCGCTGCTCCGTGAACTGAAGGAGGTCCGCTACCAGTTCGACCGGCCGTTCGTGGTCGACTCCAGCGCCTATGAGGCGTCCTTCGCGGTGCGGGCCACCCCCCTCGACGAGCAGGTCGGGGCGACCGTGGACTGGTGGCGCGAGCGGGGGGCGGGAGCCGGCTGACAGGGCACGCGGTCCATGGCGCGCACCCTGTCTCCGCCATGGAACGTCAGCTCCTGGCCAGGGCCTTGAGCGCGGTGTTGAGCTCGAGGACGTTGACGCGGGGTTCGCCCATGAAGCCGAGGGTGCGGCCGGTGGTGTGGTCCGCGACGAGCCTCTCGACCCGCTGTACGTCGAGGCCGTTGCGCTCGGCGACCCGGCGGATCTGGAGCTCGGCGTAGGCGGGGGAGATGTCGGGGTCCAGGCCCGATCCGGAGGAGGTGACGGCGTCGGCCGGCACGTCCTCGGGCCTCACCCGGTGGCCGGCCGTGGAGTTGTCGGCGACCACGGCCTCCTTGGCGCGGGTGACCTGGGCGCAGAGGGTGCCTTCCGGCGCGTCCTCGGTGCACGTTCCATGGACGGCGCCGTTGTCGGCGGAGCGGTTGGTGGCACCGGAGAGGAGCAGCGAGTACTGCGTGTTGACGCTGTTGGATCCGAGGCCGCCCGAGGGGCGCGGCTGGAACCACCTGAGGTCCGGTGCGGCGGCCTCCTGCGGGTCGCCGGGGTTCTGCTTCGGGAGGTGGTAGGTCTGCCCGATGAGGGACGAGCCGACGACCCGGCCGCTGTCGTCCTTGATCTCGGAGCCGTTGGCCTGGTGGGGGAAGAGGGCCTGGGCGATCCCGGTGACGGCGAGCGGGTAGACGATCCCGCAGATCACGGTGAGGACGAGCAGGGCCCGCAGTCCGGCACCGAGCAGGCGGGCGGTGTTGCTGACGGAGTTGTTCATGGTCGTCTCAGCCGATTCCGGGGATGAGGGAGATGAGCATGTCGATGATCTTGATGCCGATGAAGGGGGCGATGAGGCCGCCCAGTCCGTAGATCCCGAGGTTGCGGCGGAGCATCCTGTCGGCGCTGGTGGGCCGGTAGCGGACGCCCCGGAGGGCGAGCGGCACCAGCGCGATGATGACGAGCGCGTTGAAGACGACCGCGGAGAGGATCGCGGAGTGCGGGGAGGACAGGCCCATGATGTTCAGCCTGTCCAGACCGGGGTACACCACCGCGAACATGGCGGGGATGATCGCGAAGTACTTCGCGACGTCGTTGGCGATGGAGAAGGTCGTGAGTGCGCCCCGGGTGATGAGGAGCTGCTTGCCGATCTCGACGATCTCGATGAGCTTGGTGGGGTCGGAGTCCAGGTCCACCATGTTCCCGGCCTCCTTGGCGGCCGAGGTGCCGGTGTTCATCGCCACGCCGACGTCCGCCTGTGCGAGGGCGGGCGCGTCGTTCGTACCGTCGCCGGTCATCGCGACGAGCTTGCCGCCGGCCTGCTCCCGCTTGATGAGGGCCATCTTGTCCTCGGGCGTGGCCTCGGCGAGGAAGTCGTCGACACCGGCCTCCCGCGCGATCGCCTTGGCCGTCAGCGGGTTGTCACCGGTGATCATGACGGTCTTGATGCCCATGCGGCGCAGCTCGTCGAACCGCTCGCGCATGCCCTCCTTGACGACGTCCTTGAGGTGGATCACCCCCAGGACCCGGGCGCCCCGCTCGTCGTGCACGGCGACCAGCAGAGGCGTACCGCCCTCCTCGGAGATGCGGCTCGCGAGGAGGCCGGCGTCGTCCGAGACCCGCCCGCCCTGTCCGGTGACCCAGGCGATGACCGAACCGGCCGCTCCCTTGCGGGTCCGCGTGCCGTCCACGTCGACGCCCGACATGCGGGTCTGTGCGGTGAAGGGCACCCAGGCGGCGTGGGCCAGTTCGCCCTGGCGGCGTTCGCGCAGGCCGTACTCCTCCTTCGCGAGGACCACGACGGAGCGGCCCTCGGGGGTCTCGTCGGCGAGGGAGGAGAGCTGGGCCGCGTCGGCGAGCTCGGCGGCGGTGGTGCCCTCGACCGGCACGAACGCGCAGGCCTGGCGGTTGCCGAGGGTGATGGTGCCGGTCTTGTCGAGCAGCAGCGTCGACACGTCGCCGGCGGCCTCGACCGCTCGGCCGGACATGGCCAGGACGTTGCGCTGGACCAGGCGGTCCATGCCCGCGATGCCGATGGCGGACAGCAGCGCGCCGATCGTGGTGGGGATCAGGCAGACCAGCAGGGCGGCGAGCACGATCATGGACTGCTCGGCGCCCGCGTAGACGGCGAACGGCTGGAGGGTCACCACGGCCAGCAGGAAGACGATCGTGAGGGACGCCAGGAGGATGTTGAGGGCGATCTCGTTGGGGGTCTTCTGCCGGGCCGCGCCCTCGACGAGGGCGATCATGCGGTCGATGAAGGTCTCGCCGGGCTTGGTGGTTATCTTGATGACGATCCGGTCGGACAGCACCTTCGTGCCGCCGGTGACCGCGGAGCGGTCGCCGCCGGACTCCCGGATGACCGGCGCGGACTCGCCCGTGATCGCGGACTCGTCCACCGACGCGACGCCTTCGACGACGTCACCGTCGCCGGGGACGACGTCGCCGGCCTCGCAGACCACCAGGTCGCCGATCCTCAGCCCGGTGCCGGGCACCCGCTCCTCGCTCGTGCCGTCCTTGCCGAGGCGGCGGGCGACGGAGTCGGTCTTGGCCTTGCGCAGGGTGTCGGCCTGGGCCTTGCCGCGGCCTTCGGCGACGGCTTCCGCGAGGTTGGCGAAGACCGTGGTCAGCCACAGCCAGGCGGTGATGGCCCAGCCGAACCAGTCCGCCGGGTCCTTGGCCGCCAGGACCGTCGTGACGACCGAGCCGATCAGGACCACGAACATGACCGGCGACTTGACCATGACGCGCGGGTCCAGCTTGCGGACCGCGTCGGGGAAGGACCTCAGCAGCTGCTTCGGGTCGAAGAGACCGCCGCCGACCCGCCCGGCCGGCTCGTGGCCCGCCGGGACGGCTTCGTGCGGCGCGCGGGTGGGGGTGATGGTGCTCATGACGCGAGCCCTTCGGCGAGCGGCCCCAGCGCGAGGGCGGGGAAGTAGGTCAGACCGGTGATGATCAGGATGGTGCCGACGAGCAGGCCGGCGTAGAGCGGCTTGTCGGTGCGCAGGGTTCCCGCCGTGGCGGGGACGGGCTGCTGCCCGGCGAGCGAGCCGGCCAGCGCCAGGACGAACACCATCGGCAGGAAGCGGCCCAGCAGCATGGCGATGCCGATGGTCGAGTTGAACCACTGGGTGTCGGCGTTCAGGCCCGCGAAGGCGGAGCCGTTGTTGTTGGCGCCCGACGTATAGGCGTAGAGGATCTCCGAGAAGCCGTGCGCGCCGGTGTTCGCCATCGAGTTCGCCGGGGTGTCCAGGGCCATCGCCGCGGCGGTGAAGCCCAGCACCAGCGCCGGGGTGACGAGGAGGTAGCAGGCCGCGAACTTGATCTCGCGGGTGCCGATCTTCTTGCCCAGGTATTCGGGCGTGCGGCCGACCATCAGCCCGGCGATGAACACGGCGATGACCGCCATGACCAGCATGCCGTAGAGCCCGGAGCCCACGCCGCCGGGCGCGATCTCGCCGAGCTGCATGCCCAGCAGCTGGATCCCGCCGCCCAGTCCCGTGTACGAGGAGTGGAAGGAGTTGACCGCGCCGGTCGAGGTGAGCGTGGTCGCGACCGAGAAGACGGCCGAGGCGCCGATGCCGAAGCGGGTCTCCTTGCCCTCCATCGCCCCGCCCGAGACGTCGAAGACCGGGCCGTGGTGGGCGAACTCGGTCCACATCATCAGCGCGGTGAAGCCGATCCAGAGGGCGGCCATCGTGGCGAGGATCGCGTAGCCCTGCCTCACGCTGCCGACCATCGTGCCGAAGGTGCGGGTCAGTGCGAACGGGATGAGCAGGATCAGGAAGACCTCGAAGAGGTTGGAGAAGGGGCCCGGGTTCTCGAAGGGGTGCGCGGAGTTGGCGTTGAAGTAGCCGCCGCCGTTCGTGCCCAGCTCCTTGATGACCTCCTGCGAGGCGACCGCGCCGCCGTTCCACTGCTGGGTGCCGCCCATGAACTGGCCGACCTCGTGGATGCCGGCGAAGTTCTGGATCGCGCCGCACGCGACCAGGACGACCGCGCCGATCACGGAGATCGGCAGCAGCACGCGGACGGTGCCGCGGACCAGGTCGGCCCAGAAGTTGCCCAGCTCACCGGTGCGGGAGCGCGCGAAGCCCCGTACCAGGGCGACGGCGACGGCCATGCCGACGGCGGCGGAGACGAAGTTCTGCACCGCCAGGCCGCCGGTCTGCACGACGTGGCCCATGGCCTGCTCGCCGGCGTACGACTGCCAGTTGGTGTTGGCCACGAAGGAGGCGGCGGTGTTGAAGGCCTGGTCCGGGTCGATCGCGGAGAACCCGAGCGAGCCGGGCAGGATCCCCTGCGCCCGCTGGAGGGCGTAGAGGAAGAGGACGCCTACCGCGCAGAAGGCGAGGACGGCGCGCAGGTAGGCGGGCCAGCGCATCTCGGCGCCGGGGTCGGCGCCGATGGCCTTGTAGATCCACTTCTCCGGCCTGTAGTGCTTCTCGGAGGAGTACACGCGGGCCATGTGGTCGCCCAGGGGACGGTAGGCCAGCGCGAGCGAGGCGATCAGCGCGAGGAGCTGGAGCACGCCAGCGGTGACGGGGCTCATGTCGGCGCTCAGAACCTCTCCGGGTACACGAGGGCGAGGACGAGGTATCCCAGCAGGGAGACGGCCACCACCAGGCCGACGATGTTCTCGGCGCTCACAGCTTGGTCACCCCCCGGGCGACGAGAGCCACGAGCGCGAACACCGCGATCGTGGTGACGACGAAGGCCAGATCGGCCATCGCGAGCTCCTGAGTGAAGAGGGAAGAGACGTATCGGCCGAGCGATCGGCCGATAACGAGACAACCCCCTCTTCACACCGGCGCTGAGCCGCTTTGACGGGTTCCATACGGGGGCGGGGCCGCTCTTGACGCACCCCTGACACCCCCGGCGGCGTGCGGCCGGGAGGGGGGTCTGGGAGCATGGGCCACGAGACCGGGAGCCCGGAGCGAGGAGCCGACATGTCCGGACAGTTCGAGGCGCGCGTCGAGATCGACCGCCCGGTCGAGGAGGTCTTCGACTACCTCGCCGACGGCCACAACGACCCGGACTTCAGCCCGCGGGTCCAGCAGATCACCAAGTCGCCCGAGGGCCGGACCGCGCTCGGCACGGTCTTCCGCAGCACCGTCAAGGACGCCGGGATGAAGACCGGCCGCGAGTTCCGCATCGTCGGCTTCGACCCGCCGCACCTCATCCGCTGGACGGAGCAGAGCCGGAACCTGGTCACCGCGGAGGGCGGCTACGACCTCGAGGCCCTCCCGGGCGGCCGCACCCGGGTCCGGATCTTCAACACCCTCGCGGGCCACGGCCTCGGCAAGCTGCTCGTCGGCTTCGCCGTGAGCGCCGCACCCAAGGACGCCCCCGCGTTCGGACGCCGTATCAAGGCGGCCGCGGAGGCGTCCCTCAAGCGGTAGCGGTCAGGCCGCCGTCATGGAGCGGGTCAGAACCGGCCGGGGCCGGCCGGGATCGGCAGCTGCTTGGACGGCGCCGCGGACTCGCGCTGGCCGGCGGCGGCCGCCGGGCTCTGGCAGGTCACGTCCTCGGCGGGCAGCCGGCCCGTCGTCAGGTACGCGCTGACCTGGGCGTCGGCGCAGGAGGTGGGGTCGGTGAGGTACACACCGTGGCCCTCACCGCCGGCCACCAGCACCATCCGCGAGCCCTTGAGCGCGCGGTGCATGCCCTCGCCGCTGGTCAGCGGGGTCTGCGAGTCCCACTCGTTCTGGACCGTCAGCACGTTCGCCTGCTTCTTCATCGGCGTGGCCGCCTCGACCGGCCGGTCCCAGAAGGCGCACGGCTTGATGTTGGACGCGAAGTCCCCGTACAGCGGGTACTTCACCTTGTCCTTCGCCGCGTCCCGCTCGTACTGCTCGGTGTAGCGGGGCCAGCTGCCCGTGTCCCCGCACACCACGGCCCAGAACACCGCGGTGCCGTTGTCCGACGCGGGCTCGGCCGCCGCCCGCCCACCGGTGAGCAGCCGCTTCAGGTCGGCCGTGGACGGCCCGGCCGGCCGGGGGGCGCCCTCGGCCGCCGCCTTGAGCGCCGCGATCAGCGGGGTGGCCTGCGCCGGGTAGAAGAACACCCCGCGCGCGGACCGGATCAGGTCCCCGTCGACCTTCTGCCCCTCGAAGTCGATCGGCTCCCGGTCGGCGCGCTCCACCAGGCCCCAGAAGGTGTCGGACACGGCCTTCGGGGTGTCGCCGAGCCCGTACTCGGCCGAACGCTCGGCCGCCCAGCCCGTCCACCGCGCGAAGGCGGGCTCGGCCTCGGTCGCCCACACCTGGATCATGCCGCGCCAGATCCGCTGCGGGTCCACGCCGCTGTCCAGCACGAAGCGGTCGGTCCGGTCCGGGAACATCTGCGAGTAGACCGCGCCGAGGTAGGTCCCGTACGAGTAGCCCAGGTAGGAGAGCTTGCGCTCGCCCAGCACCGCGCGGATCGTGTCCATGTCGCGGGCCGTGTTGCGGGTGGTGATGTGCGGCAGGACGGCGCCGGCCTTCTCACGGCACTTGTCGGCGACCGTACGCGCCCACGTCACGTCGGAGGAGTAGGTCTCGGGCCGGTACGGCCGGTCGAAGTTCTGCTCGGTGTCGGTGAGCCCGCAGCTGATCGGGCTGCTGGCCCCGACGCCGCGCGGATCGAAGCCGATGAGGTCGTACTGGTCCCGTACGTCCTTGGACATCATCTCGCCCATGGCCAGCGGCAGGTCGAGCCCGCCGCCGCCCGGGCCGCCGGGGTTGAGCAGCATGACGCCGTGCCGCTTGGCGGGGTTCTCGCTCTTCACCCGGGATATCGCGAGGTCGATCGTGGAGCCCTGGGGGCGCCGGTAGTCGAGCGGCACCTTGAGGGTGGCGCACTCGTACGAGGCCGGCTGGTCCGGGCTGCACCGGTGCCAGGAGGGCTTCTGGTTCAGGTACGCCGGCGCCGGCGCGGCCGAGGCCTGGGCCGCGGTCAGCAGGGGCACGGTGGACGCGATGAGTCCGGCGGTGGCGAGCAGCGGTGCGAGGCGTTTCATGCGCACGGGTTGCCGATCCTTTCGGTGAAGTCGCTTACCCGCTCACCTTGTTGTATGCGGAGGCGGGGCGAATCATCCCGAAGGTCGGGGCATGTGCGTCTCACGAACGAGCCGATATCCGGACAACTGGCCGACACGCCGCCGGTGTGCGCGGCCGGATCGGTCAGTGGTGGCCGCCGCCGTGGGGCGTACCGGATTCGAGGGCGCCGCCGATCCGGCCGCGCAGGTCGGTCAGGGCCTGTGCCGACGGCGCGGTGACCACCCAGCCGCTCCCCACCAGGTAGGTGCCGCCGTACATCCGGGCCTCGGCCAGCCAGGACCGCTGCCCCTCGTCGGCGGCGAAGGTGACCATGCGGAAGGCGCCCTCACCGGTCTGGCAGCCGCCCTCGCGCAACTCGTCCGCCTGGACGTCCACCTGGGCGGTGCAGCCGACGGCGGAGGCGATCTCCTCGATCGAGGCGGACGGCTCCCGGCTCTCCTGCGCCCGCGCCCCGTGCGAGGAGCCGGGGTGTGCGGCGCAGCCGCCGGCCGACAGCACCGCGCACAGGGCGGCGGCCGCCAGGACTGCGGCACGCGGAACACGGCGGTGCGGGAGGGCGGTTGACGGCGACGGCATGGCTGCTCTCGCTTCCTCACGGGCTGACGGGGGAGCGGGCCGTGGTGCCCGGGTGGGAGGGGGCCGGGCACCACGGTCCGAAGGGCCTTTCCTAGTGCGCCGCCTTCGCCTTCTTTCCCTTGTCGGTCATGGCGAACCAGAGGCCCTGCTTGTTGTGCCCGGTGATGTCTCCGGGCTCCTTGTCCCCGGTGAACGTATAAGCCGGCCAGCAGTCGATCGTCAATTGTTCCGAACCGTCGGGGCGCTTCACGGAGCCGACCAGTTCGGCGGCAATTCCCGACAGCTTCGACTTGTCCACCGGCTCGGCGGGCTTCCAGGTGTCCAGGCAGGCATCGAGGCAGCCGATTTTCATCGGCCAGGCGCTGTCCTTGTCGAATCGGTAGAGCGTGCGCCCCTCCGCGTCCGCGAGGATGCCGCCGAGCATCGGATTCTGCGCGACGGACAGCTCGGCCCCGCCGCCGGCCCCGGCGTCCGGCTCCGCTCCCGCGCCCTGCGCCGGCGCCTTCGCCGCGGCGGCCGGCTTCCCGTCCGCTCCCAGCGCGTGCCAGGTTCCGCCGACGCCCTCACCGAGCGCGTCCCCCGGCTTGGTGTCCTTCGCGTAGCGGTACACGGGCCAGCCGGCCAGGGTCAGCTGCCGGGTGCCGTCGGCCCGGGCGACCGAGCCGAGCAGACCTGCGTCGATCCCCTGACCTGCGGTGACGTCGTCGGCTGCGACGACGGGCCACGCCGTGGCGCAGTCCCCTTCGCAGGCGGACTTGGGGGGCTTGGGCGTGTCCTTGTCGAACCGGTAGAGCGTGAAGCCCTCGCTGTCGGTGACCGCGCTGCCCAGCCCCGCGACCTCGGCCACCTTCAGCTGCCCGGCCGGACCGCTCTTCCCCGCGGCCCCCGCCGGATCGGCCCCGGAGCCGCCGTCCCCATAGGCGGGATCCGCACCCGAGCCCGCCCCGTACGCGCCGTCCGCGCCGTCCGCCCCGTACACGGACCCGATCTTCTTGCTGTCACCCGCCGGCTGTACCGCATTCCCCTGCCCCGGCGGTTTCTCGGAGAGTCCGCAGCCGGCGGTCAGCAGCAGTACCGCGACCGCCGCCGATCCGGCGAATATCTCACGACGCATTTTCTTCACGATCTCTCCTTCAGGTCCGGTCCAGTGATTTCCGTTCGTCCCTGCCGTAATTGATACGGGGCCGTGAGGGGCGCAGTCGCAATTCCCGGGGAATTTATCGGATCGCGCCAAGAAATGAACCGGGGGACGGGCCGCACACGTGCGCGGCTCAGTCCTGGATGCGCAGCGCGAGCGCCGGGCAGCGCCGGACCGCCCGCAGGGCCTTCGGCCGCAGCCGCGCGGGCACCGGCATGGACGCCTTGGCCGGATAGCCGTCCGCGTCGAGCCGTACGACATCGGGGAGGACATCCACGCACAGCCCGTGCCCCTTGCACAGCGTCCAGTCCACGACGAGCCGTTCGGGACTCTCGTCACGCGGCAGCGGCAGCGCGCCCAGCACCCGCCGGCCGCACCCGCTGCCGAAGGCGTGGTCGTGGAACTCTTCGGGGAAGGCGGCCAGCGCCGAGGCGACGAAGTGCGAGGTCCCGTCGGGATGGCTGCACGCACCGCGTCCCCGGACCCCCGTCATGCGCGCCTCGACCGCTTCGAGGGCCGCCCCGCCCCCGCCGCGCAGGACGTCGTCCAGTACGTCGGCCAGCGCGGGCAACCCCCGTACGCAGGGCCCGCACTGGCCCGCCGACTCCTTCGCCATCCACCGGGTCACCCGCGCGACCTCACCGGCCGGGCAGGTGTCCTCGGGCAGCGGCAGCACCGCCCCCGCCCCCAGCACCGCGCCGAGGGAGGCCAGCGACTGCCGTGACACCAGCGCCGAACGCGCGGCCACCGGGTCCAGCCACCTGCCGTGGTAGCCGCCGACCAGGACGCCCTGCCCGGGGTCCGTACCGCACAGCTCCAGGACGTACGCGAGCGAGGCGCCGGTCGGCGTCTCCACCACCGTGGACCCGGCCACGGTCAGCAGCACCGTGCCCGGCTCGGCCGGCAGGCCGGCGGAGCGGTACTCCTGCGCGCCCAGCCGTGCGGCGACGCCGAGCTGGGCGTAGGTCTCGGTGTTCGACAGCAGGGTGGGCACGCCGCCCAGGCCCCGCTCGCTGGTGCGCACCTTCTGGCCGGACGGCAGCACGGCTCCGCCGTTCAGGCCGCTGACGAGGGCCGTCCCCTCCCCGGTGACGAAGCGCTCGGGAAGCCGCGTCACCCGCACCCGGCGCCCGGCCGGGCCGCGTTCGGCCACGGCGTCGCGCACCGACTGCTCCACGTCCTCCCGGGTGACGGCCACCACGACGTCGTCGGCGCCGAGGGCGGCCGCGGCCAGCAGGGCCCCGTCGAGCACCAGATGCGGGGCGTGCAGCAGGAGCGCGGTGTCCTTGAGGCAACTCGGCTCGCCCTCACTGCCGTTGACGACCACGGCCGTGGGCGCGTCCCGCCCCCGAGCCGAGCGGATCACGGCCCGCAGTTTCCGTGCGAACGGGAAGCCCGCCCCGCCGCGGCCCCTCAGGTCGATGTCGTCGGCCAGGCCGATGAGCTCGTCCGGGCGGTAGCGGGGCAGCGTGCCGTGCGCCGTGAGATGGGCCGAGCGGTCGAGCCGGGCGATCCGGTCGAGCCCGGCCAGCAGCCGGGGGGCGCCCACACAGCCGAGGCCGGGGCGCGGCTCGCCGCTCACAGCCACCGCTCCGCTGCGGCCGGCTGCTCGCCGTACATGCGCGTTCTCCGGCCGGCCGTGGCATAGGACCGGGGGCCCGGCCGCGGCAGCGGCGGCCGCCCGCTCGGCGCGAGCGGACGCGTTCCGCCGCCGGCGCCCGAGCCGCCGCCCGGGGCCGATGCGACGCCGCGGCGGGACCCGGAGCCCGCACCCGGGCCCGCCCCCGGACGCGGTCCCGGCACGGCGGCCGGACGCGAACGGCCGTCGCGCGCCCGCGACTTCACCCGGAACACCAGTACCCCGACGACGCCGATCAGGCAGAGCGCGTACGCCGTGGTCACCCACGCACCGCCCGGGCGGCCCGCCTTGAGCCCGTGCACCAGGGAGGCGCCCCAGGCCGGATAGGCGCCGAAGTGCAGGGCCCGCCACCACAGGGAGCGGCTCTTGGTCGCGAACACGCTGCGCACCGCTCCGGAGACCGCCACGGTCACGAAGAGGTAGCCGGCCAGCGTGCCGAGCCCGATCAGGAAGGGCCGCTCGGCGTCCGCGAAGGGCAGCACCGCGGCGGCCGCGGTCGTCTGCGCCTCGGCGACCTTGACCCATACGTGCAGGGCCAGGAAGCCCAGGCCGGCCACGGCCAGTCCGCGGTGCGCGCCTTGGGCGAGCAGCCGGTGGCCCGGTCCGAGCAGCACCCGGTCGGTGGCCGCCAGCCCCCACAGGACGGTGGCGGTGAGCGAGACGAGCGAGAGTACGCCCGCCCCGAAGTCGAGGAAGTCCCACAGACGGGTCAGGGCGTCCGCGCGGACCACCACGACGAGGGAGGCGAGTGCCGCGAGGGCGGCCGGGGCCGTCGCCGGATGACGACTCCTGCGGCGGGCCCGGTGCGAGCGGCGTAGGTACGGCTGAGACAGGGGCATCCAGATCTCCTGTGCGCCTGGGCCCCGAGCGATCCACCTGGCGCTCGGTACCCGGGGGTCGTTGTCGCTCGTGCCCGGCAGCGCTGTGAAATTCCCGCGCCGGCCGAGGAGCTAGGGCCGGAGTGCAGAAGCATCGTGGAGCCACACGGCGCCTCCACAGGATTTATCGAAACGTGATAATTT
The DNA here is from genome assembly GCF_040652335.1 of Streptomyces sp. NPDC048270. NCBI lineage: Bacteria > Bacillati > Actinomycetota > Actinomycetes > Kitasatosporales > Streptomycetaceae > Streptomyces > Streptomyces sp. NPDC048270. The sequence continues at coordinate 50,140 of NZ_JBEZLV010000007.1, read as the reverse complement.
CTCGCGACCGCGTCTCCGGGGCATCGAACAACACCGGAAGATTCCCCTCCAGCGGAGGTTGCGACTGGCCACCGCGCCGCCCGCCGCCTACGCGTCCCCGACGGCAAAATCACGGCAAAACCGCGGGACCGAATGGGGTCGGACCCCTCCAGGAGGGAGTACGAGGGGTCACAACTCTCTTGTCAGGCACGGATGTTGACGCGAGAGGCAACCTCGGCGGGCCTGTCCTCCGCTACCGGACAGGCCTCACCCCGGCACGAACGAGGAAACGATGTGCGAACTTCTGAACCGCATCTGGTCCCGCCCCCGCGGCGAGTGGACCCGCGTCCTTCGACGGGAACTCCCCGCTTTGGCCGCCGAGATAGTGGAGGAGCTTCTGCATGGAATTCCGGAATTTTCCGCCCTTGTCGATGACAACGATGCCATCGACGACGAACTGCTCAGACAGCGGGTGGAAGAAGCCCTTCTCACCGCGCTCGGCTACCGCGACACCCGCGGCTGCCCCCCGAGCAGGGAACAGGCCCCACACCCGCGGCAGGCTGCCGACACGCCCGCCGACACGGATCTGGGGCACCGGCACGCGGCCCTGGAGGTCGTGGCGGGAAGGGACCACGACGACCACCGCGACGACCACCGCGACCGCCACCGCCACGACCACCGCGACCGCCACCGCGACCACGAGCACGACGACCGCGACGACCACCGCGACGGCCCGCACGACGGCCACCGCGACCGGCAGGAGGACGCCCAGGACGGCGGACACCACGGCAGGCAGCAACCCCTCGGGCCCGGCGCCGACCGTGCGCGACAGGACCTCTTCAATTCCCTCACCGACGACCGGGCCCCCTCCGACACCTCCCTCGCCGAGCTCGCCGAGGCGGCCGGCTGGCCCCTCCCGGTGGCCGTACGGGCCATCGCGCCGGCCGCGCCCGGGGAGGCGCAGCAGCTGGCGACCGTACTCGACGACGCCCTCGCCGGGACGTTCGCGGGCCGCCCCTGCCTGCTGGTCCCGAGCCCCGATCCCGATACCCGGGCCCCGCTCGAACTCCCGCTGCGCGGCCGCTTCGCGGCCGTCGGCCACGCGGTACCGCTCCGGGACACCGCGTCCTCGCTGCGCTGGGCCCTGCGCCTGCTCGCGCTGACACCCGCCCGCGCGGGCCTGGACGCCCGCCCCGTCTTCGTCGACGACCACCTCTCGACCCTGCTGCTGCTCCAGGACGAGCCCCTGGCCCATGCGCTGGCCGCCCGCTGGCTCCGGCCGCTGGCGGACCTGACCCCGCGCCAGAGCGAGCGGCTGGAGGTGACCCTCCTGGCCTGGTTGGAGGGCGGCGGCGCACCCGAGGCCGCGAAGGCCCTGAGCGTGCACCCGCAGACCGTGCGCTACCGCATGCGGCAGCTGGAGAAGCTCTTCGGGCCCGGACTGCGCGACCCCCGCACCCGGTTCGAACTGGAGATGGCCCTGCGCAGCCGCCGGCTGATGGCCCAGGTACGGCGCCGGCACTCGCAGGTGGGGCGCAGGACGGCGCGCGTGGTCACGGCGGACTTCACCCCGCTGGTCGTCGGACGGATGGCCCGCGTCAACGGGCTGTGAGACAGCGGAGGAACAAGAGCGCCGGCCGGCCCGGCCCCGGAACCACGGGGGCCGGGCCGGCCGGCGCTCACGAGGCGGCGGGCACCGCCCCGCGCATCGCCGAGTTGAGGTCCAGCAGCTCCTCGTACGACCGTGCGCAGTCCTCGCACCCCGCCAGATGGCGGGCGAGGGCGCGCGGCTGCCGCGTACCGGCGCGCCGGACCGCCGAGCCGAGCATGTGGCTGAAGTGGCCGCACCGCCCCTCGGGCACGGTGTCCAGATGGGCGAGCAGGTACGCCTCGCGCAGCCCCTCCCGGGCCCGGAAGGCCAACGAGGTGACCGCACTCGGGGTGATGCCCAGCTGCGCCGCGATCTCGTGGGGCGGGTCCTCCTCGACGAGGGTGTGCCACAGGACCGCCTGCCAGCGGGCGGGCAGGGTCTGGAAGGAACGGGCCAGCAGCCGCCGGTCCTCACCCGCCAGCAGCCGGCGCTGCGGGTCGCCGCCGGCCGCCGCCTGCTGGCACCAGGTGTCGAAGTCCGGGGTCAGGAGCGTCCTGCCGTCGCCGTCGCGCCACTGCATGGCCGTGTGGCGGACGACGGCCAGCAGGTACGCGCGCCACGGCCCCTGCGGACCCGACCCGGAGCGGACGGCCTGCAGGGTCCGGGCGAAGGCCTCCGAGACGAGGTCCTCGGCGTCCTGCGGGGTCCGGCAGCAGGTGCGCGCGTACGCGAGGGCGGCCCGCCGGTGGCGCCGGTAGAGGAGGTCGCACACGGCGGCGTCGGCGGTGCCCGTGCCGTATCCCCTCCTGAGCCGCCGGGTCAGTTCTCCGTCGGAGGGGGCGGCCGGATGCTCCGGGTCGTCATCGGATGCACGAGAGGCGGACATGGCACTCCTCGCAGGGTCGGGGTCGGGGTCGGGGTCGGGGGCCGGCTGGGCACACGTGTGCGGCGTTGGCCCGAAGTCGGCTTCGGGCCAACACCCTTCCCGGACGGGGCGCGGTGCGATGGGGGAGGAGCCGCACCCCGTCCGGGAGTTCGTGGAACCGCTGCGTCAGCGGCAGGTGCGCCCCCTGTTGATGCAGTCCACCGCGGTGTTCATCAGGCCGTTGTTCATCACGTTGATGAAGTCGCCGTGATCGGTCACCGGTTTGTGGAGCTGCTCGGGGAAGCTGTCCACGGCGAACCGCGCACCGGGGGCGACCCCGTACGTGATCCGCTGCACCAGCTGCGGAATCGCGCTGAAGCCCCTGGGGCAGCGGCCGTCGCGGTTCGCGAACGCCACGTGCGTGCGGTGGTTGGCACTGTCGGTGTTGCGCCCGTCCCAGCAGCTCTGGAAGGTGAAGGTGCGCACCACGTCGCTGCCCTTGGGGCAGATCGGGTACTTGTCCTTCAACTGGCGGTTCTCGAATCCGGTGCAGCTCCACGAGGCGTTGGCGTTGGCCGTGCCGTTGGTGAAGGCCTTGGCGTCGCCGGTGATGATCCGCAGGAAGCGGGGCATGGCCTTGACCTTGCCGGCCGGGCTGCCCTTGAAGGTGATCGACACCTGCTTGGGCCGCAGGATCGTGCCCACGTTCGCGTCCTGGCCGCCGCCCGGCGCCTGCGCGTCCCGCTCCGCCTTGCCGTCGCGCAGCCGCAGCACCGGCCAGTAGTAGCTGGACAGATCGCCGTTGCCGCAGGTGGTGCCGGAGGCGGCGAGGCTGTCGTTGGTGGAGAAGGCGTCGGTGGACTCGTTGCCCACGTAGTCGTGCATGTGGTGGGCGCCGTTGGAGACGCCGGGGGCGACGATCACGTTGTCGGGGTTGAAGTGGCCGTTCTCGTTGCGTCCGCACTGCGAGCTGAAGGACCCCGTGGACGCCCCGGCCGAGGCCGCGGGAGTGCGGACGTTCGGCCGTACCTTGCCGATGGCGACGAAGTCGCTGCGTGCCGGGCCGCCCTTGCCGCCGGTGCTCCGGGCGGCGCCCGCGTCGGCCGCCTGGGCGCCGGCCCCCGCGTCGTCCTCCGCGGCGGCCTGCTTCACCTCGCAGCCGCTCAGGTCCTTCAGCTCCTCCGGACGGGCCGCGGAGCGGGCTATCGCGTCGGACATGCGGCCGATGGTCTGCTCGCGCTGCTGTTTGAGCCCGCCCATGAGCTCCTCGCCCCGGGCCTCGCCCGCGGCGAGCCGCCGGTAGGCGTCGGCGACCTGGACGTCCAGGTCGCCGAGGCCCTCGTCGACCTCGGCCCGGGCCTGGTCGGGTACGGAGGTCAGCCGGTCACCGACGTCGGGGCAGTCGATGGTGTCGGTCACCTGCGCGGCCCCGGCCGAGTCGAGGCGGCCCTCCTGGCCCGCGTTCGCGCTGCCCGCCACGACGGCGACCCCGCCGCCGCCCAGGACCAGCGCGGAGACCACGGCCAGCAGCTTGTTCGTCAACCGGGGGCGTTTATGGCCCTTTTCACTCATGCGATCACTTCACTTCACTTCGTCGATCGGACATCGGACGGAGCAGGGGTCCCGTCGGGGACGTTGAGCGCGTCGAAGTCGACCAGCCCGCTGTCCTCGAGGACCGTGATGTGGTCCAGGACCGTGGCGTTGGCGGACGTGGCCAGGGTGCGGACCATGGAGTTGCGGGTCTGCGCCCGTACTTGGGCCAGCAGGGCGAACACCTTTCCGTGCGCTCGGCGCAGCAGCTGGATGAACAGCCGCTCGTACTCGTCCCCTTGGGCGCGGGTCAGCTGGCCCAGCCATCCCCGCTGCTGCTCGGACGGCTGGTTGGGCAGGTCGACCCCGAGGGCCTGGCCCACCTGGATCACCTGCCGGTCGAGCTCGGTGTGGCCCTCCACGAGGTGTTCGCCGGCGGTGCGCACGGTGCCGCGCGTGCCGCGCTGCTGGGCCTGCCGTCCGGCGGGCAGCTCCCACAGGCCGGCGAGCCGTACCTTGCGCACGAAGTCCCGGTCCGTGGGGGTCAGCGGCCCGTACGGCGTACTCATGATCCCGGCGCCGTCGTCCTCGGCGGCCGGGCGTGCGGCCGAGGCCGAGGCCTGCGTGCCGAACCTCTCCACGGGGATCAGCAGCGCGATCAGCGTGACGGCGAGTGCGGTGATGACGAAGCCGCTGCCGATCGTGTATCTCGTGGCGACCGAAAACCTGCTGACGGAACGCCGCCCGAATGACAGCACAGTGCCTCCTAGGTCCGTGGGCCGGGAGGGGCAGCGGGGCCGGAGGGTCCGCACGCGCCGTGCGTTGCACACCCGCATTCCCGGGGTGTCACGGGACGCTAGTGCCACGGGTGGTGGCCTGTCGGCAGGACCATCACCATTGGATAAACATCCGGGCAAGTCCCCGAAGGGCTGATATCTTGCCGCGCCGCGCCCTGCCCCGACGGGGTGGCCGGCGACGTCCCCCGCTCGAGGCGCAGTTGAGGGACTGGCGGGAGGGCGCGCCGGTCTGGGATGCTTCGGCCGTCAAGCGACGGCGGAACGAGGAAGCCGGTGTAAATCCGGCACGGTACCGCCACTGTGAAGGGGGAGCGACTCCGCCGATGCCACCGCCCGACCGGGCGGGAAGGCCGGAGAAGCGCCGATCCCGAGTCAGGAGACTCACGCCGTCGCACCTCGATGCCCCGGGGCGGATTTCCCCGAGAGAGGACGGTGGCACTCGTGTGCCCGCGTGCTTGTGTGACCCCTGCGCCGCCCGCTGCCCGTGAGGGCCGGCCCGGCCGCCCCGCCGGCCCGGCCCGCCGTTGCGCGTCCGGTCTCCCCAGCCGGTTCGCCGGACCCGTTTCGTTCGCCGGACCCGTTTGGTTCGCCGGACCCGTCGGGTTCGCCGGACCCGTCAGGTTCGGCCGACCGCGCCGGCAGGCCGTCCCGGCCCCCGGCCCCGCGCTTCCGTCCGGGCGCTGAAGAACCCTTCCCAGCCCCGGAATTCCCTCTTTCCGCCCCGCCCTCCCCTCCGCGCGCCCCGGTGGTTTCCGGTGCGCGTCCGACGCACGCCTCCAGGAGCTCCCGTGCCCGTACGACCACCCCTGCCCGCCCGCCGCCCGTCCGCCGTCCTCGCGACGCTGCTCGCGCCCTGGCTCGCCCTGGCGCTCACCGCCTGCGGCGGCGATCCGGCCCGATCGGGGACCGCCGGAGCGGCCGGGGGCGAAAGCGCCGGCTGCATCACCGACTTCGACCCGGAGAAGGACTACTTCCCGGTCAAGTCGACCGTGCGGCACGCCAAGAACTTCTCCCTGCGGTACGAGAAGAGCTACCAGGTGCTCACGGTCAACGAGCCCTATCCGAAGGCCAAGCCCGAGTCGTACGTGCTGGTCAAGTGCGGTGCCCCGAAGCCGGTTCTCGACGCAGAGCTGGCCTTCGCCCAGCAGCTGTCCGTCCCGGTCAAGAGCCTGTACTCCGCCTCCACCACCCACCTGCCGCTGCTGACCGAGACCGGCACCCTCGACGTACTGACCGGAGTGGCGGGCGCCAAGCACATCAGCTCGGCCGAGGTCCGCGAGCGGGTCCGGGCGGGCAAGGTCGTCGAGTACGCCAAGGACCGCACGCTCAACGCCGAGTCGGTCATCGGCGCCAAGCCTGACGTGCTGATGACCCAGGGCACCGACGACCCCCAGTACCCCAAGCTGCGCCAGGCCGGCATCGCCGTCGTCGCCAATGCCGAGTGGCTGGAGCCGAGCCCCCTCGGCAGGGCCGAGTGGGTCAAGGCCATGGCCGCGCTCACCGGGGCGGAGAAGCGCGCCGCCGAGGTGTTCGACACGGTCGAGGGCGACTACGGGAAGGTCGCCGCCAAGGCCGCCGCGGCGGTCTCGGCGGGCCGGCCGGTCCAGGTGCTGCCGGGCACCATGTACCAGGGCACCTGGAACATGGCCCCCGGCGGCGGCTACGCCGGCAAGCTGATCAAGGACGCGGGCGGCACGTACCCCTGGGCCGAGGACCCCGGCACCGGAAACCTCCAGCTCACCTTCGAAGCCGTCTACGCCAAGGGCGGCGACGCGCCGCTGTGGCTGGTCGGCGAGAAGTGGGCGTCCACGGGCGACGCCGTGAAGGCCGACCGCCGCTACGGCGAGCTGAAGGCCGTCACCGGCGGCGAGGTCTGGACGAACACCAAGGCGCTCGGCCCCGAGGGCGGCAACGACTACTTCGAGCGCGGGGTCCTGCGCCCCGACCTGGTCCTCGCGGACCTCTACGCCCTCCTCCACCCCGACGAGTCCCAGGACCACGCCTTCACCTTCTACGCCAAGGTGCCGAAGGCGTGAGCACACGGGAACCGCGTACGACGCCGCGACGACGGCGCGCCGCCGTCTTCGCGGCGCTCGCGGCCGGCACGGCCGCCCTGTTCGTCCTCACCATCGCCACCGGCTCGTACCGGGTACCGGTCGCCGAGGTGGTCCGGGTCCTGTCCGGCGCGGGCGGCGGCGACCCGCGCTGGGCCGTGATCGTCCAAGAGGTGCGGCTGCCGCGCGCCCTGACCGCCACCGCCGTCGGAGCCGCGCTCGCGGTCGCCGGCGTACAGATGCAGACCCTGTTCCGCAACGCGCTGGCCGATCCGTTCTCCCTCGGGGTGAGTTCGGGCGCGAGCATGGGCGTGGCCGCGGTGGTCGTCAGCACCGGCGGGGTGGCGGGCGGCTTCACCGGGAACCTGGCGGGCCTGGGGCGCCTCGGCGTGGTGCTGGCCGCGTCCCTCGGCGCCGGCTGCGTGCTCGCCCTCGTGCTGCTGCTGTCGCGCTGGGTGCGGTCCGCCGTGACCCTGCTGGTCATCGGTGTGATGATCGGCTCGGCGGCCACCGCCGTAGTGAGCGTGATGCTGGTGTACGCACAGCCCGAACGCGCCCAGCAGTTCGTACTGTGGGGACTGGGCAGCTTCAGCGCCACGACCTGGCCCGACCTGGCGGTGATGCTCCCCGTGATCGGCGCGGGCCTGCTGACCGCGCTGCTGACGGCCAAACGCCTCAACGCGCTGCTGCTCGGCGAGGACTACGCCCGCACCATGGGCCTCAACGTCCGGCGCAGCCGCGATCTCGCCCTGCTCGGCACCTCCCTGCTGGCCGGGGCCGCGACCGCGTTCTGCGGCCCGGTCGCCTTCCTCGGGCTGGCCGTACCGCATCTGACCCGGGTCGCCCTGGGAACCTCCGACCACCGCGCCCTCATACCGGCCTCGATGCTCGCGGGTGCCTTCCTGGCCCTGGCCTGTGCGCTGCTCAGCCAACCACCGGGCATGGACGCCGTGTTGCCGCTCAATGCCATCACCTCGCTGTTCGGCGCCCCGGTCGTCATCGCCTTCCTGATCCGCAGCCGCCGCGGGGTACAAGGGGTGACCGCATGACGCCACCGACCACCCGGGCCGCCGCCGCGTCCCGCCGGACCCCCGGCGGTCTCCCCGCGAGCGGCCTGACCACCGAGGAGCTGGCCGTCGGCCACCGCACCCGGTCCCTGACGGGGCGCGGCGCCCGGCGCACCGTGCTGTCGGGCCTCGACCTCGAAGCCCGGGCCGGTGAACTGACCGTACTGCTCGGCCCCAACGGCGCGGGCAAGTCCACCCTGCTGCGGACCCTGTGCGGACTCCTGCCGCCGCTGGCCGGCCGGATCCGGCTGGGCGGGGCCGGCATCGCGCACGAGCCGCCCGCGGCCCTCGCGCGGCGGCTGGCCGTCGTCCTCACCGACCGCATCGACGCCGGGCTGCTGTCGGTGCGGGAGCTCGTCGGGCTCGGCCGCCATCCGCACACCGGCTTCACCGGCCGCCTCGCACCGGCCGACCACGCGGCCGTCCGCTGGGCGCTGGAAGCGGTGGGGGCGGACCACCTCGCCGAGCGGCCCGCCGCCGAACTGTCCGACGGCGAGCGCCAGCGCGTCCTGACCGCCCGGGCCCTGGCCCAGGAGCCCGAGGTGGTGCTGCTCGACGAGCCCACCGCGTTCCTCGACGTCCCCTCGCGGGTGGCGCTGACGGTGCTGCTGCGCGACCTCGCCCGGGACCGGGGCCTGACGGTCGTGGTCAGCACCCACGACCTGGAGCTGGCCCTGCGGGTCGCCGACGCCGTGTGGCTGGTCGACCGCGACTCCCGGGTGCACGCCGGGGCGCCCGAGGACCTGATCCGCACCGGCGCGGTCGGCGCGGCCTTCGACGCCGACCACCTGGCGTTCGATCCTCGCTCCGGAAGCTTCGGCCTGCGCCGCCCCTCGCGGGGGAGCGTGACGGTGGACGCCCCGCCGGAGCTGCTGCCCCTGCTGGAGCGGGCCCTGGCCCGCGAGGGACTGGCCGTACACGGACCGGGACGCGGTGAGCAGGCGCAGGTCAGGGCCGACGGCGGGGCCGGGCTCACCCTGCACGGGCCGCGGGGCGTCGTGCGTCCCCGCAGCTTCCACGAGCTGACCCGGGAGGTGCGCGCGTGGTGACCCCCGGGACCCTGGCCGAGGCCGCCGCCATCGGCCCGTACTTCGCGGTGGCCGCGGGCCCGCGGCCGGACGGCGCCGCCTTCCGGCCGATGACCGACCTGTACACCGATCGCGCGGCCCTGAAGGGCTACGTGGACGCGGTGGCCGGCCGGCTCGGCACCGACCGGCGGCGCGTGGCCGCGTCCACCCTGCACCTGGGGACGGCGTCGCGCCTGTGGTCCGTCGCTCTCGCCTGCTCGGCGCTGACCGGCCGCGTCCCCGACCTGAGCCCCCCGCTGCTGTGGTGGCGCCAGGCACCCGCCGGTCCCGTCGAGCTCTGGCTGCCCGAGGTGCGCACGCTGCCGGACGGTCCGGCCGCCGCCCTGCACGACACCGTCGCCGTACGGAACCTGCGGCCGCTGTCCGACGCCGTGCGCGAGGTGTACGGGGTGTCCCCGCAGACCCTGCGGGGCAACGCCGCCTCCGCCCTCGTCGGAGCCCTCCGCGTCCTGCTCGCGAGGGCCCCGCACGCCCCGCACCCGGCCACCCCGCTCGTCCTCGGCCTGCTCGGCCGGCCCCCGCTGGCCGGCGCCGGAACGTACGAGACGGCCCCGGACGGGACGGTCCGGCTCAGCCGGCGCAGCTGCTGCCTCTACTACCGCGTGCCCGGGGCGGGCACGTGCGGCGACTGCGTCCTCAATCGGCGAAACATCCGCGACCACCGCAACCGTGAGGAGACATCCGCATGACCAGCACCCTTCCGGCCGTCGTCGAGACCCCCGACGGCGGCACCCAGCACGTCTGGCCCCTGCCCACCGACGAGGCCGCCCTCCTCGACCTCGTCAGCACGCTCTTCACCGACCACTGGCAGCAGATCCACTTCGGACCCGTCATCGAGGGAGCCGCCTGGGAGGTCGGAGCCCCCTGCGCCCCGACCGGCATCACCATGAACGACGGCTACGCCACCGTCGACTTCGGTGCCTGGCACTTCCACCTGTGCATCGGAGAACACACCGGCTCCGGGCCCGAACTGGGCCGCATCCGCCGCTGCTCCCGCGCGGAGCTCTACCGGCGCATCGGTGCGGACGGCGCCCCCGTCAGCTGGGGCGTGCGGCTCTTCAACGGCCGGGACGAACAGATGATGACCGTACTGCTGCCCAACCCCTTCCTGACGGACCGGCAGGAGATCCTGGAGAGCCCCGACTTCAGCCGTCTCGCCGCCTGGGACACACTGCGCTCCCTGTTCCTCGGGCTGCCCGCGGACCCGCTCGACCGCACCGGGAAGGGCTTCGCGTCGGGCGGATGACGGGCGGGGCGGTGGGGCGCGGCGTGCCACGGGCGGCGCGGGAGCGGCGGGGGACCGGCGGGGGACCGGCGGGGGACCGGCGGAGGGGTGGCGCCATCCTTTCCCCGTACGAATCCCCGTTCGTCAGCGCCGGCCGGTCCGCGCCCCACGTCCGGGTGGTTGTTCCCCGCCCGGCCGCTTTTCGGTGCTCGGGCCTCGGGCGGGCCGCAAGAGTTGCCCCATGATCATCGACCCGCCCCCCACCCCCGGTTCCCCGGCCGAGGGCGCACCGGCGCCCGCCCGCCGCCCCTCCCGGCGTACCGTCATCGCCGGCGCGGCCGCGGTCGCCGGAGCCGGTGCGCTCTCGGTCGCGGCCGCCTCCGCCGGGACCCCCCAGGCACCGTCCGGCTCCGCCCGCCCCGACTGGGAGACCTGCCTGACCATCGCCCGGGCCATCCTCGTCCGGGACGACGAAGACCAGCCCCTGGTGCCCCGTTACGCGGACATCCTCCTGAAGAACGGCCTGCCCCGGTCCCGCCGCCCCGGCAAGAACGTGCTGGTCGTCGGCGCCGGGCCGGCCGGGCTCACCGCCGCCCACCTGCTGCGCGAGGCCGGGCACCGGGTCACCGTCGTCGAGGCCAACGCCAACCGGGTCGGCGGCCGCATCAAGACCTTCCGCACCGGCGGCCACGAGAAGGCCGCCGCACCCTTCGCGGACCCCAAGCAGTACGCCGAGGCCGGCGCCATGCGCATTCCCGACAGCCACCCGCTGGTCACCGGGCTGATCGACAGCCTCGGCCTCAAGCGCAGGCGCTTCCACCTGGTGGACGTGGACGGGGCCGGCCGCCCCGCCTACCGCACGTGGATCTTCGTCAACGGCCTCCGTGTGCGCCGGGCGGACTACGCCCGCAGCCCGCAGGCGCTCAACCGCTCCTTCGGCGTCCCGGCGGCCTACGAGTCCGTGCCCGCCGCGCAGATCGTGCGGGGCGCCTTCGCCCCCGTGCGCAAGGAGATCGAGGGCAAGAAGGACAGGGAGCTCGTCGAGGGCTGGGCCCGCGTGATCCAGCGCTACGGCCACATGTCGATGTACCGCTACCTGACCGAGGTGGCGGAGCTCGACGAGCGGACCGTCGACCTGATCGGAACGGTCGAGAACCTCACCTCCCGGCTGCACCTCGCCTTCGTGCACAGCTTCATCGGGGCCTCGCTGATCAGCCCCGACACCGCCTTCTTCGAACTGCCCGACGGCACCGCCACCCTGGCCGACGCGCTCTACGCCCGGGTCAAGGACCTGGTACGGCTGGACCGCCGCGCCACCCGGATCACCCACGGCGAGGGCAAGGTCACCGTCGACACCGTCTCCGAGGGCCGCGGCGGCAGCCCGGTGCGCCGCGAGACCTTCACCGCCGACACCGCCATCATCACCGTGCCCTTCTCCGGACTGCGCCACATCCCGGTCACGCCGGCCCTCTCGTACGGCAAGCGGCGCGCGGTCACCGAACTGCACTACGACGCCGCCACCAAGGTGCTGCTCGAATTCAGCCGCCGCTGGTGGGAGTTCGACGAGGCGGACTGGAAGCGCGAACTGGAGGCGGTACAGCCCGGCCTGTACCGCAAGTACCAGACGGCGCAGACCCCGGAGGCCGGGGGCCTGCTGGGCGCCCACCCCTCGGTGCCCAAGGGCCGGATCTCCGACGCGCAGCGCGCCCACTACGCCGCCTGCCGCCCCGTCACCCGCGACCAGCCGGAGGCGGCCGGTGTCATCGGCGGCGGTTCGGCCACCGACAACCCCAACCGCTTCATGTTCCAGCCCTCCTACCCGGTCGAGGGCAGCGCCGGCGGTGTGGTCCTCGCCTCCTACAGCTGGTCGGACGACGCCCTGAAGTGGGACTCGCTGGACGACGAGGAGCGCTACCCGCGCGCCCTGGCCGGTGTCCAGGAGGTGTTCGGGCAGCGGATCGAGGTGTTCTACACCGGCGTCGGCCGCACCCAGTCCTGGATGCGGGACCCGTACGCCTACGGTGAGGCCTCCGTGCTGCTGCCCGGCCAGCACACCGAACTGTTCCCGCACGTCCGCGCGTCCGAGGGGAACCTGCACTTCGCCGGGTGCCACACCTCGATCAAGCCCGCGTGGATCGAAGGAGCCCTGGAATCCGCGGTGCGGACCGCCCTGGAGGTCCACCTGGCGCTGTGAGCGGCCGTGGCGGCGGCCGCCACCGCCACCGCCACCGCCGCCACCGCCACCGCCGCCACCGTCGCCGCCGTCAGCTTTCGGCGAGCACGATCACCCAGTCCTCCGCGGTGAGCCGGACCCGTTCCCGCTTGTCGGGGTTGATCCGCAGCCCGTGGCCGGGGCCCGACCCGGCCCGGGCGCGCAGCCGGTAGCCGACCGCGCTCTCACCGCGGCGGCGCGCCGACTCCACGAGGGTGGCGAAGGGGACCTCACGGCCGGCCCGGACGTAGTCCGAGGCCGGCTTGAGGTGGAACTCGCTGCCCTCCGCGTCGAACAGCTCCTCGAAGACGTCGGCGAGGTAGCGGCTCTCCGAGATCTGCGTCATCAGGAGACTGATCAGTCGGCCGCTGACGATGAAGTCGGCGCCCTCCCGGGCGGGCGCGAGGAGCCGGTTGCCGTCGTCGGACATCTCGGTGGTCAGGACGAGTTCCCGCTGAGCGGCCTCCGCGATGGCCCGCAGGTGCAGCAGGGCGACCAGCGTCCTGTCGTCCGCCAGCGACTCCTCGGCGTCGCAGGCCTCGAAGGGGCCGCCGGCCGCGGCCGTACCCGCGGCCCCCGGATCCGCCTCACCGATGACGATCACGCTGTCGTACGACGGCACGTCCAGCTTGGCCAGGACGCGGGGATCGGTGATGTCGCCGCCGTGGAAGACGACGTCGAGGTTGCGCCGGGTCGCCGTGGTGCGGCCGCGCCCGTCACCGTCGTCGAGAGCCACCACGTCGAGGGTGCTTCCGGGGCTCACGTACTGGTCGAGCTGATCCACGACGAACGGGGCCCGGCGGTTCCAGCCGAGCAGGAGCAGCCGCTCGGCCAGGGCGGACCCGGGCGGGGCCGTAACGATCGCCTCCTCGTCCACGAACGCGGACACGTCCGCCGGCAGGGCGGTGTCGTCGTCCCGGGAGATGACGATGATCCGGTCGCCCGAACCGATCGTGGTGCCCGGCAGCGGATTGAGGGCAACGCCTCCGTCGGCGCGCAGCAGACCGATCACGGAGGACGTGGCGAACGACAGCAGGGCCTCGCCGAAGGTGCGCCCGGCGAGCCCGCCGGCGGGGGCGGTGTAGAACTCGTCGCCCGCGAAGTCCAGCAGTTCCTGGTAGACGAGGGACAGACCCGGCTGGCGGGCGGTCTGGACGAGGAGCCGGGCGGTGATGTCGTCGACGCACAGGACGTGCCCGGCCGGCCCGGCGGCCAGCCTGGCGGTGGCGTGGTGGCGGCTGTCCCGGACGGCGGCCACCACCACCGCGCCACGGCCGGCCTCGGGTACGGCCGCGTTGAGGGCGAGCAGGGTCTTCACCACGTGGGCGTCGCCGCTCTGCCCGCCCGGCGGCAGCACGAGCACGGCCTTCGCCGTCTGCGGGCTCACCCTTGCCAGTTCGGCGGGGTCGGTGGTGCTGCCGTTGCGGCAGATGACACGGGTCCTGCCCCGGTCCGTGACCCGCGTGGAGATCTCGTCCTCCATCTCCACCTTGTCCTTCGGGGCGAGGACGGCGATGGCGGAGCGGCGCTGGTTGGCGTTGGCGGCCACCAGCTCCCCGGCCACCGGGAAGATCTGGTCGGACCAGCCCAGGACGACCGTGTGCCCCGCTTCCAGCACGGTGGAGTGGCCGAGGCGCAGCGACATGATCCGCCGGTTGATGCCGGTGGTGATCAGGCTGACCAGCGTCGACACGAACAGCAGGGCGACGAGCGCGAGCGCCACCGAGGCCAGGACGTAGACGGGGGAGCCGACCGCGCCCCCGATCTTGAGCGTCTGCCCGACGCTCACCCACACCGCGGTCAGCCGGCCGGAGAGGGTGGCCGGCGCCGACCGGTCGGACCACACCAGGACCGTGCTCGCCGGGACCACCACGGCCAGGCAGGCCAGGCCCAGCCAGCCGATCAGCGCGGCGGTTCCCCCCGCCACCAGATGGTCGAACCGGTACCGGAGGCGCAGCCGGAGGGACGTCGTGTGCTCCTGCGCCATACACGCTTCCTTCGGATCGGCAGCCCCTCGAAGGCCTCTCTGCCAACCCCGGCGGTGTCCGATCGGTTACGGGTGAACCGGGGAGCGCCGGCCCCGGCGTGCCCACCCGGGGGGCGCGGGGGCACCCTGGAGACATGGCCCGAGCCAACGACGAGGTCGAGGCGCTGCTGCGGGAGTACGCCGAGCTCATCGCGATCCGAGGCGGGGAGGCCTTCAAGGCGCGCGCCTACGAGAAGGCCGCCCGCGCCGTGGGGGGCCACCCGCGGGACGTCTCGGCACTCGACGCCGAGGGCCTGCGCGAGATCCCGAACGTCGGCAGGTCGGTGGCCGACAAGATCCTCGAGTACCTGCGCACCGGCCGGATGCCGGTCGTCGACGAGGCCCGGGCGGCCGTGCCGCCCGGGGTGCGCGAGCTGGTCGCGATTCCCGGGCTCGGCCCCCGCAAGGCCATGCTGCTGTACGAGGAGCTGGGCATCGGCTCGGTCGACCAGCTGGTCGAGGCCATAGGGCAGGAGCGGCTGCGCGACCTGAAGGGCTTCGGCGAGCGGACCGAGGACAACATCCTGCACGGCATCGCGGTACTGCAGAAGGCCGGCGAGGGGCGGATCCTCGTCAGCGCGGCCCTGGACGTGGCCGAGCAGCTCGTCGCCGAGCTCTCGGAGGTCCGCGGCTGCGTCCGGTGCGCGTACGCGGGCTCCCTGCGCCGGATGCGGGAGACGATCGGCGACGTCGACATCCTGGTGGCGGCCCGCCGGTCGGCCCCGTTCATGGACGCCCTCACCGCCCACCCGCAGACGGCCGAGGTGATCGCGCACGGGTCGAAGAAGACCTCGGTGCGGACGGTCACCGGTCTCCAGGTGGACCTGCGGGTCCTTCCGCCGGCCTCCTGGGGCGCCGGACTGCAGTACTTCACCGGCTCCAAGGCGCACAACATCCGCACGCGCGAACTGGCGGTGCGCCAGGGCCTCAAGCTCTCCGAGTACGGGCTCTTCGACGCCGAGAGCGGCGAGAGCATCACCTCCGAGACGGAGGAGGCGGTGTACGCCAGGCTCGGGCTGCCCTGGATACCGCCGACCCTGCGCGAGGACCGCGGCGAGATCGCGGCCGGGCTGCGCGGCGAACTCCCCGAGCTGCTCACGGAGAAGGACATCCGCGGCGATCTGCACACCCACACCGACCTCACCGACGGGCTGGCCCCGCTGGAGGACATGGCCGCCGCCGCTGCCGCCCGCGGCTACGCGTACTACGCGGTCACCGACCACGCCCCGAACCTGTCCATGCAGCGCATGACCAGCGAGAAGATCCTCGCCCAGCGCGAGCGGGTCCGCGCACTGGACGGCGCGCACCACGGGATGCGGCTGCTGCACGGCACGGAACTCAACATCGGCCCGGACGGCACCCTGGACTGGCCCGACGAGTTCCTCGCGGACTTCGACCTGTGCGTGGCCTCCGTCCACTCCCACTTCAACCAGAGCCGGCAGGAGCTCACCCGCCGCCTGGTCCGCGCCTGCGAGAACCCGTACGTCGCCGTGATCGGCCACCCCACCACGCGCCGGATCGGCAAACGCCCGGGCATCGACGCCGACTTCGACGCCGTCTTCGAGGCCTGCGCGCGCACGGGCACCGTGCTGGAGATCAACGCGCACCCCGAGCGGCTCGACCTGTGCGACGAGGACGTCCTGCGCGCGAGGCGCTACGGCGTGAAGTTCGCCGTGAACTCCGACGCCCACGCCACCACCCACCTGCCGTACATGCGCTACGGGGTGGCGACGGCCCAGCGGGGCTGGCTGACCAAGGACGACGTCGTCAACACATGGCCGCTGACGAGGCTGCGGAGGTTCCTGGCGGCGAAGCGGACCTGACGCGGCGGCCCCGGCACGGGAGGTACGGGCTGCTGCGGACGAGTGAAGACCAGGCGCGTCGGCGAACGCACGGCGGCCACACCCGGAACGGCGCGGGCACAAAGAACCTGTGACGGAACACCAGGAGGCCGGGGCGGCCGGGGCGGGAGCGGAGACGGCCGCCGCCCATCTCAAGGAACGGCTGTACGCGACGATCACCATGATCTCCGTCGTCATCGGACTGGCGGCCAGTGAACACGCGGACGTCCTCGGCGCCGCCGCGACGGTCCTGACCGCCTCGGTGGGCCTGTGGCTGGCGGCGCTGGTGGCCGATCAGCAGGCCCACCGGGTGATGCACGGCGCCCTCGCACGGGGGCGGGAACTGCGCGCGATGCTCTTCGTCAGCAGCCCGCTGCTGCTGTCCGCGGTGGGCCCGCTCGTACTGATCGGCGTCTCGGCGACGGGAGCGATGAGCCTGCGGACGGCCCTGCTCACGGCCGCCGGGGTCAACGTCGCCACCCTGTTCGCGTGGGGCTGCTACGGCGGCATCCGCATGGGCGGCGGTACGGCCTTCGCCCTCCTGGCCGGCGCCATCGACGCGTTGATCGGCACGGCCGTCGCGGCGGTGAAAACAGCCGCGGGCCACTGACCCTCCCCCCTGCCCGTCGTGCGCAGGGCGCTGACCCCGGGCGCGGCGGCGACACCCCCACATCCTCACCGGGGGCCTGGGCCACGCACTCCGCTCCGTAGGCGCCAGGGTGCCGAGATGGACACCCAATGACACGAACGCACGTCCCCACCCACCTGTGACCAGCATGTGCGGGACAGCTCTTGGCCCAGATCCCGTTTCAGCCGCGCCGCAGTCACTCCTTCGGTGAAGAGCAGCCCGTGTTTCGACTCGCTCACGCCTTCCTCCGGGCGTTCCGACTTCTCTGATGCCAAATTGGCAGCCGCTCTTGGGTATCGCTGATGCTAGACGATGGCTGTAGGTGGCGGACTGGGTCAGCTCACCAATTGGGCTGTTCCTGCCATTCTTCCAGTTGATTCGCAAGGGTGGATACGGAATCCTTGTCGCATGACAGGATGACGGAGAGTTTCGTGAGTGTCACGCCTTCGGGTCGCTTGGTGTAGGACCACCGCTGACCAGCGCGCCACAGGCATCCGAAGAAGATTCCGCGGGCTTCGCTGTCCTCCGAAAGGGCGCTCTCGGCGGATTCGATGACGAGGATGCGATATTCTGCCGAAAGCCAATTAAGGTCACGCACGCAATCGTAGAAGGCGTTCCAGTTCCATCCAAAGTAATCAGGGAATTTGAGTACCTCCGAGAAGTGGTGGAACGCCGACACCTCGTCGGGCATTTCCTGACCGTTGAGACGGGCTACGTACACGCTGCCTGATGCGGGCAGGAGTTCATCGACAGGTACGCTACCGCCTGGCGTGATGACATGCATCCACGGTGCGATATGGATAGCTGACGTCTCTTCCTTCATCAATTCACCCATCTGGGGCTGTCGGCCACAATGTATGTCTGATAGTGAGTTGGAGTGTAGTAGGCGGATCCATCGTTGCCGAACACCCAGCGCTCACCGCCTGGCTTGGGATTGTCCGGTGATGGGTAGGTGCCATGTTCCTGATAGGTGATCGGATTACCCGAGGGGTCGCGGGTGGGGAGTATGTAGCCGTTGTTCCGTCCGTCATTCGCGAATGGCTCGGTGAACCACCTCGGCCCATGGTATGGCTCCGGCCCGCCCCACCAGCCGATGCCGTATTCTTTCCTGTCCCGGAGGACTGCCATGGACTCTTCCGGAATGGACTTGGGTATCCATCCGGGAACATTGTTCACGTCCCCCAGCGTTTCTCCCGGGGTGAAGGCCGGGCAGCCTGCCAGCCCCATGGGGTCGACCCACGCGTGGGGATTGGGGACATACGCCACAGGGTTGGGCGCCGGGGTGAGGCCCAGCGGGTCATGGCTCAGATACCGGGCGGTCTCGGGTTCGTAGTGGCGGAAGTGGTTGTAGTGGAGGCCCGATTCCGGGTCGAAGTACTGGCCTGGGAAGCGAAGTGGGGTGTACGCCGTGCTGGTGGACGCCCAGGTCGTGGTGCCCCACAGGGTGGTGCGGGTGCGCCAGGCCAGTTCGCCGGACTCGTCGAGCAGTTCTGTGGGGGCGCCCACCAGGTCGGTGATGATGGTGAAGAAGCGGGTGTTTATGACCTCTTGTGGTGTTTCGCGGTCCAGGAGGCGTTCTCGTTGGGTGAGGGGCTGTAGGCCCTTGTGGTCCCAGGTGAGGACTATCGAATGGGCGAGGTCCGGCGATTCTGTCGTCTGTTCGCACAGGGTTGCGCCGTCCCAGGTGAACGTGACTTGTTCGAGGACCGTCGTGCCGTCGGCGGCGAGGCGCTGCTTGGAAGTGCGGCGGCCGAGGGCGTCGTACGTGTAGCGCCATACAGCGCCGTCGGGGGTGGTCACCGCACGCAAGCGATCCTCGGCGTCCCACTCGTAGCGCCAGGTGTTCGGTTTGCCGGACAGGTGGGTTCGCCGGCGCAGGGTGACACGACCCAATGCGTCGTGCTCGTAGTGCATCCTGCCCGCGCGCGTGATCGTTGTGCCGGTGTACTCGCGAGGGCCTACGGCGTCCTGGCCGGGGTGGGCGGACGGCCAAGAGGCTGTCGTCTGGTTGCCTGCCTCGTCGTAGGCGTACCACGGATAGTGCTCGGGCTGGACGTGGAACCCTGGCTCGGGCACTGGCGGTTCGTCGCCCTGGGAAGGCCGCTAGATTGCCGGGTCGATGTTCTCGTCGCCGACGGGTTGATCGAGATGGTTGTCGGGGGTGTCCAGCCCGCCGTTCACCGACGGCGGGGCGCTGTCGAACTCTTTCTGCATCGCCTCGGCACAGTGTTCGTGATCCATCGGGTGAACGGCGGGCGGCACCCCTGCGTCTACGGCCGCAAGATGGGCACCCTCTTCAACTCTCGCAACCTGGAGATCTGGCAGATCACTCTGCGAGCTGCCATCCATCAGCCGCCAGCTGAGGATGACTGAGCGGGTTCCCCGGCAGGACGACCTCAAGGCTGTCAGAGCGACAGTAAGCTTCCGTTTTGAACTTGGGTTGGGCTTGCCTGTCGCACTGGTCGGAGGAGCTGAGAGCACATGGCGGATCCGATTGAGGTCGAGGCTCCGGATGACACGGGCTCACAGACTGCAAAACGTTACGAGTACCAAACTCACGTAGCCGTTGGGGTCGTGCTGGAGATGCTCGCAGGCGCTCCCGTGCAGCACGTGACGTGCGAGCACATTGAGGATGTGACAGTCGCTCGGCGTGGCCCTGGGGCTGGCCTTCTGTGGGACTTCCAGCAGGTGAAGACACGCGATGACCCGTCTCCATGGAGGCTGGCGGACGTTTTGGACAAAGGCCCGCTGGAGAGCCTGTGGCGTACCCATCAAACCTTGAACGACCACTCCCTTACGTACCAGCTGACTGCGGCTCTAGAGGGTGATATCAGCGCGAAGGATCCGCTGCTCAGACTGCTGGCACGCGGGGAAGGCGCACACGACAGAGGATGCCTGAGCCGCGTTGCCGTCCGGCTTGGAGCCGATCCAGAGGCCGTCGCCGTATTTCTCAAGCTCATCCGTGTCAGGACCCTGCCGCGCCGTGGCGACATCGAGTTGCGCTACGCTGCGGCGCTCGGGGAGCTGACTCGCCCCGATATCTCCCAAGGAGCCCTCAAAGCCCTGTACTCGGAGATTGTGGGCATAGTGGGCAGAGCGATGGTCGGACAGCACGGCCCTCGGTGGGCGGAGTGGCTTGGGCTGCCCGAGCCCGTCGGTTGGAATCGGTCAAAGCGGATTGACCACGCCAGCTTGGCGCCGTTTCGGCAACGCCTCGAGCGGCCTGACCTCGAAGCGATGTTCCAGTGCAGTCAGGAGCGCATGGTCAACCGCTGGGTGGCGGCCGGGGTTCCACCGGCCATGGCTCTCAATTTCGCCGGGAACCCGCTGATCGGGGCCCCTCAGCGTGGTATGGCCGTTCTCCCGCGGCATGGCACGTTCGTGATCGAAGGAGACTACGGGTCTGGAAAGTCCCTCATCGCGGAGAGATACCATCTCGCCGACATTGATGCTGCGCGCGTTGACAGTGCAGCGCCCCTGCCCGTCTACCTCACTGCCGGCCAGGTTCACGAGAGCCTCAGCAAAGCCGTAACGGCAGCTGCACTTCGTGTCGGGGATCCAAAGACGCACGCGGTCAGTGTGGTCCTTGATGGACTCGATGAACCTGGCCTCGCTCGTGGCTACCAGCTGCTGGTGCAAGCCCGGACACTGACCGCAGTCAACCCGGAGTGGCGGGTGCTGGCGACCACACGTCCCGGACTGGATCTCTACGAGCAGGAACGCCGAGTTGCTCCGCTTCTCACCCACGATGAAGCTGCGGTACTTATCGGTCAGCTGGGTGGACAGGCCGGGGTAGTAAGGCAAACCACAGCTGAGGTGCGTGACGCGCTACGCCGTCCGCTTTTTGCCCTCATCGCTGCTGAACTGAGCCGAAACGATGAGCAACTACCCAACCAGTCGGTCGCTTTCCTGGAGGCGCTGGCGAGGACAGCCATCCGTCGGGCCCGTGGACCTGAGGGCGAGGTGCGGCACTACCTCCTTCGCCTTGCCGCAGCAACCGTGTCGGGGGGCGGGCGGGCCCTAGTGGCTGACGTTGGAGATGAAGGTGTTGCTGATGCCCTCCTGGACACTCGGCTGGTCGTCCGTCAGGGACGTTGCCTGGCCTTCGCCCTGCCGGTCTTGGAGCAGTACTTCGCCGGCCAGGCTGCCCTCCGGGGTTGGGTACCTAGCGGAACACTGGGCGACCCTACTCTGTTGGGAAAGTGGCGCTACGCGCTCGCTCTTGCTGTTGCATCATGCAGCTGGGAGCAGACACAGGAACTGGTAGCTCCGCTGGTCGCGTCCTACCCTGGTGTGGCTGCGTGGGTGGTGCGCGAGGCGATCCCTTTCCCACGCGGGGATCCCAATGCGCCGCACGTTGCCTCAGACGCCGCTGCTCAGAGGTTGAAGGGGACCTGGGAAGCGTGGATGGCTGCGCTGCAGCCGGTCTCTCACCGAATGTTCGGTTATCGGCCGTTGGACTTGGTTGTTGATGCCCAGCTCGACGGTCCGACTCTGTCAGCACAACTGTTGCAGAGAGATGAGGGCGCCGTTCCCGCACTGAGCGTTCCCTTCACGAAGCGATATGCGCGGGAGAACGAGGATCGGCGGGTCACCCCTGTCCGGACCTTTCACGGAACCGTCGCCGTCGACTATGGTGCATGGCCCTGGCAATGGCCTCTGACGCAAATTGAAAGTGCATTGGACTGGGTGTGTGAGGCCCAGGTTCTGAGAGTTTCTGACTGTCCGTCTTATGACGCCGAGCGAACCTGGGCGATCGGGAAAGCCCTCCTCGGTCAATACGCAACCAACCACACTCCTCTACCGGCAGAGCAGGTCCTCGGAGCCTTGCGTCAGCACCTGAGGCGGTTCAAGCCAACGGTCCCGCCGATCCGCTCCACCATCAAAGGGGTGGACACCACCGGGGAGGAGCTGATCCGCCTGGCCGATCAATTGGATGGAGGCCGATGGGTAAGGTCTGACGGCTCGATTCACCGTCCCTACGAACTGCCCGACTGTGATCGGATGTACGTCGACTGGATATGGGAGCATTACAGTCCTGTCCGGCTCCGGCTGCTGACAGAGCAAGTTTTGACTGCTGCTCTGGAAATCTATACATGTTTGGTTGAGCAGTGGTTTCCCGCCTTGCGTCCGAATCTTGGCCTTGCCAGCATCATGCCAGTCTGTATCGATGGAAACCTTCTGGCTTCCCGTGCATCCGGGTACGATCAGGCCCCTACTCTTCACGTCCGATTGGAACCGCGAGTCCAGCACGCCAATCGAGTCAATCTGCGCCTTGTCACGGCTGATGACCTCCAAACGTACCAGCCTAAATTCGACCTGGGAACGCGAGTCGTGCGGCCTCTCGAAAATGGAAGCTGGAGTCGCCCGTACACGGCAGTTGTCGAGTCGGAACCCCAGGTATTCCGGGACACGCCAGCCATCGATTACGCATACGAGTGGCTTCATCAGGACCTCGCCCACCTCCACCTCGCGCGCAGACGCCCCTGGGATGCGGGCCTCTGATCGTGGATTGCTCTGCTTCGCTTCCGTGGAGGGTGGGAGTCGTCCTGGCGGGGATGCACGGCAAACTGACTGCGCCCTCCTGAAGAGGTAAGCACTCTCGACCAGTCGTCCTCGAGGCTCATGTGCCCGAGCTTCAGGACGCCCGCGTTGGCCACCGTCTTGCGCAGACGTAGCCGGCCCTTGGGTCGGACGAAGCCCAGGACCATCCGAGCCGGCTCGAATTCGGCCCTCCCCCGCGCTGCCCTCCACGCCTCCAGTCGGAGTCAGCTCTCGCCGCGTCGTCCGCAATGCAAGAACAGCTGCAGGTCGGCGGCGCGACGTTCGGGGACCTTCGGCACGCGGAGCGGCCCGTTGAGTCACCTCTGACGCCCCGAGCCCGCTGAGCCCTACTGGCGGCCACCGTGCTCCGCCTCCCGATCGGGTGCTCCGGAGGCGGCGGCCCAGTCCTCTGGATGGGAGACGGGCAGCAGGCGGAACTGCTGCTGGTGGGTGCTGTCGTAAGGAGTCACAGCATCGAACTTCATACGGCTGTGATCCTGGATGAGTAGCATCTCGATCACCTGGGCCGCAGTCTGCAGGTCGTTTGCCGTCGTCCCGGCCGGAATGGCCGGCGGAGACAGGATGGCTCCGTCGTCATCGCGGTCAACGTAGAAGCCTCGCTGCTTGGCGAGGTTGGCCTCGCGCGCCGCGCTCTCGGCTTCCGCCTGCCGCTGCTGGTGGGCCTCCTCCCACGGCACGTCGGATCCCATCGCGCGCACGCGGCTGTAGTCACCCCAGAATGCCGCGAGCTCATCGCCGAAGACGACAGCCTCGAGGTACTTCTTCGTGTGGCTGCGGCCATACGTGGCCAGCGCATCCACTCTGCGTGGCGCCTCATCGCCCTGACTCCAGGCGTCCTGGAAGACGTCGTAGACCCAGAGCGCTTTCCCGAGCTCTTCCTGCGCCAGGACGGTGAGAGATCGCGCCCGCCCGTGTGAGCCGGCGGCCACCAGGGTGTGGGCGTCGGCAATCAGCGCGGAGGCGTTGTCCATCAACGCCTTCCAAAACTTGCGTGCCTGCCCGGGGCTCATCTCGACCATGGCATCAGTGTGTCCTGCGGTCTCAGGGTGATGTCGTCCGGTGTCCGTCGCACGCGCCTGACGGGCTGCACGCAACGCTACTTGCTGTTCTGGCTGGACGCTGAGAAGGGACGCGACCTCCTTGATCAGAGAGGCGGCGTCGGCGACTTGGGGTAAGAGAAGACGAGGCCTTGGTGCAGGCTCCGGTTCCCGAGCAAGCGGGCCTCGTCCGAGTCCCGGACCACCCCACCGGGACCCCCGGTTCGTCCGTAACCACGGCGATCAAGTTTCTGCCTTCGGCGCCCGGGTCCGCGCAGCGAGTTGTCCGGTATCCCTGGCGTGCCTGATGAATCGTCAGGTAAGTCGGCATCTGGTCGGCACCGGTCCCCGAATATGTTGAAGTGGCTGTCCGATTCGACGCCTGGTCGGAGGCGCCACAGCAGCCTGGCCCGCACGGATGCCCAGGCAGGGAGCCTTCTCGCCGACGGGGATCGATGGTCCTTTTAATCTTCGATCTAAGGCGTGTCAGTGTAGAGTGAGACCGCCCCTGACCTGCAGAAAGCGGGCAGGGAGCAGACATTCCGGGAGTTAATTCATGCTTCGCACCATGTTCAAGTCGAAGATCCACCGGGCCACGGTCACCCAGGCCGATCTGCACTACGTCGGGTCCGTGACCATCGACGCCGATCTGCTGGACGCGGCCGATCTGCTGCCCGGGGAGCTCGTCCACATCGTGGACGTCACCAACGGGGCTCGGCTCGAGACCTATGTCATCGAGGGGGAGCGCGGGTCCGGGGTCATCGGCATCAACGGCGCCGCCGCCCACCTGGTGCACCCCGGAGACCTGGTCATCCTCATCAGCTACGCGCAGGTCGAGGACGCCGAGGCGCGGGTGCTCACACCCCGGGTCGTGCACGTGGACGCGGACAACCGGATCGTCGAGCTGGGCGCGGACGCCTCCGCCCCGGTGCCGGGCACGGATCAGGAGCGCAGCCCCCACGCGGTGGCTGTCTGAGAGGAGTCGGATCGTGGCGGTCGAGTTCGAGGACGAGCGCAAGGCCGGACGGCTGCTGGCGGCCGAGGACGGGACGGTGGTCGGGTACATCGCCTACTTCGTGCTCGCCGAGCCGCCCCACGCCCTGGTGGCGGTGCACACCGTCGTCGAGCCGGGCCACGAGGGCCGGGGCATCGCCGGCGGGCTGGTCAGGACCTTCTACGGGATCGCCGCCGCCGAAGGCGTGCCCGTGGTGCCGCTGTGCCCGTACGCGGCGGCCTGGGCGGCCAAACACCCCGACGAGGCGCCGCAGGCTCCGGCCGAGGCGGTGGCGGCGGCCAAGGCCCGGCTGGACACTGACCGCTCCTCGTGGTGACCGGCCCCGGGCTCGTGCTGCTGCACACCTCGCCCGCGCACGTCCCCGTCTTCGACGCGCTGCGGGACCGGAACCACCCGGGGGCGGTCCTGCGCCACCTGGTCGCTCCGGAGCTGCTCGCCCGGGCCCGCGCCGAAGGGCCGCGGGCGGCGGCTCCGGCCGTGCTGGAGGTACTCGCCGCGGCCGGGCCCGGGCCCGTACTGGTCACCTGCTCGACGATCGGGGCGGCCGCCGAGGCCCTGGCGCCCGCGCTCGGCGCGCCGGTGCTGCGCGTGGACCGGCCGATGGCGGCCGCCGCTGTGCGCACCGGCGCGCGGATCGCCGTACTGGCCACGGTGGAGTCGACGCTCGCGCCGACCGCGGAGCTGCTGGCCGAGGAGGCGGGCGGGCGGCCGACGGAGATCCGCGGGCACCTGGTGGACGGGGCCTGGGAGCGCTTCGAGGCGGGTGACACCGCCGGGTACCTGGCCCGCGTGGCCGAAGCCGCCGACGCCGTCCGCGACACGGACGTCATCGTGCTGGCCCAGGCCTCCATGGCCAGCGCCGCGGACCTCGCCACGACGCGGATCCCGGTCCTGTCCAGCCCGGCCCCGGGCCTGGCGGCGGGCCTGCGGCTGGAGGGGGCGGCGTAGCCCGGCGGAGATGCGGGCGGCCCGGAAGGCGTCGCAGGGCATTCCTCGCGTGATCGCGGGAAAATGGGCTGCATGGTGCGAAAAGCAGAAGAGACGCAGCCGCCCGTCCCCGAGCCCGAGCCGAATCCGGACCCCACCCCCTTCCCGGACCCCGCCCCGATGCCGCGCCCGGCGCCGCCCGTGCCCGGCCCCGTCCCGGAGCCGGACCCGGTGCCCCCGCCGCCCGGGCCCGCACCGGTGCCGCAGCCCGGGCCCTGGAGCTGACCGGCCTCAGCCCGTCCGGACCTCGGAGCGGTCACCGCTCCAGAGGGTGTGGTACGAGCCCTCGCGGTCGGTGCGACGGTAGGTGTGCGCCCCGAAGAAGTCGCGCTGCCCCTGCGTGAGGGCGGCGGGCAGCCGCTGCGCGCGCAGCGCGTCGTAGTACGCCAGCGAGGCGGAGAACGCGGGCACCGGGATGCCGTGGCGCACCGCCGCCACCACGACGTCCCGCCAGTCCTGCTGGGCCGCGCCGATCTCGTCCGCGAACCCCGGGTCCGCCAGCAGGCTCGCCAGCGCGGGCTGCGTGTCGTAGGCGGTCCGGATCCGGTCCAGGAACGCCGCCCGGATGATGCAGCCGCCGCGCCACAGCGAGGCCACGGCGCCCAGGTCCACGCCCCAGCCGTACTCCTCGCTGCCGGCCCGGATCTGGTGGAAGCCCTGGGTGTAGGAGACGATCTTCGAGGCGTACAGGGCCTGCTCCACCCGGGCGGCGAACGCGTCGGCCTCCTGCGGGGACAGGGCCGCGGCCGCCGGGCCCGCGAGCCCGCGGGCGGCGGTGCGCAGAGCGGTGTGGCCCGAGACCGATCGGGCGAAGACCGCCTCGGCGATCCCCGACACCGGCACCCCGAGGTCCAGGGCGGTCTGCACGGTCCAGCGGCCGGTGCCCTTCTGCTCGGCGGCGTCGGCCACCACGTCCACGAAGGGCCGGCCCGTCGAGGCGTCCGCGTGCGCGAGCACCTCCGCCGTGATCTCGATCAGGTACGAGTCCAGGCGTCCCCGGTTCCAGGCCCGGAAGGTCTCCGCGATCCGCGCCGGGGAGTAGCCCGCGACCTCGCGCAGCAGGTGGTAGGCCTCGGCGATCAGCTGCATGTCGGCGTACTCGATGCCGTTGTGCACCATCTTGACGAAGTGTCCGGCGCCGTCCGGTCCCATGTGCGAGGTGCACGGCGTGCCGTCCGCGGCCTTCGCGGCGATCTTCTCCAGCAGCGGGCCGAGCG
Source organism: Streptomyces sp. NPDC048270 (assembly GCF_040652335.1). NCBI lineage: Bacteria > Bacillati > Actinomycetota > Actinomycetes > Kitasatosporales > Streptomycetaceae > Streptomyces > Streptomyces sp. NPDC048270. The sequence goes on along the minus strand of NZ_JBEZLV010000007.1, from coordinate 23,416 downwards.
ACGCGTACGACTCCTGTGAGCCGCCGGGCATGATGCTCGGGCCGAGCAGCGCGCCCTCCTCGCCGCCCGAGATGCCCACGCCCACGAAGTGGATGCCCCGCTCGCGCAGTTCCCTCTCGCGGCGCCGAGTGTCCTGGAAGTGCGCGTTGCCGCCGTCGATGACGACGTCGCCCTCCTCCAGGAGCGGGGTGAACGCGCGGATCACCGCATCGGTCGGATCGCCGGCCTTCACCATGACGACGATGCGGCGGGGGCGCTCCAGCGCGTCGACGAACTCCTTGGCGGATTCGGCCGCCACGAAGGCGCCCTCGTGGCCGAACTCCTCCACCAGCGCACGGGTCTTCGCGGCGGTGCGGTTGTGGACGGCCACGGTGAATCCGTTGCGGGCGAAGTTGCGGGCGAGGTTGCCGCCCATCACCGCGAGTCCGGTGACGCCGATGTGGGCCTTGCTGGTGCTCATCGCTGCGCTCCTGAGTGCTTCGGTGTGCGGGGACGGCCGACGCTACCTCCGGGCTGCCGCCCGGCGCGGCGCCGCCGGCCGAATCAGCGTCAATTTCCGCTGGGGAGCGCCCCGTTGCGCCCCTTGTCATGCTCTGAACGGCACGTTAGGTTGTGCGGTTCCTGATGTCTTCCTGGGGGGCTCCCATGGGTGTACGGGGCCGGCACCGCCGGTATCAGCCGAGCAGCATCAACCGGGCCTCGCTCGTCGTCACCGCCGGTGGCGCCGGGATCGCGCTCCCGTTCATCGGCGCCGGAACCGCGCAGGCCGCGTCCGTGGACACCTGGAACAAGGTCGCCGCCTGCGAGTCCACCGGCAACTGGCGCATCAACACCGGCAACGGCTACTACGGCGGCCTCCAGTTCAGCCAGAGCACCTGGCGGGCCTTCGGCGGCGCCGCCTACGCCCCCCGCGCCGACCTGGCCACCAAGGACCAGCAGATCGCGGTCGCGGAGAAGGTCCTCAAGGGCCAGGGGCCGCAGGCCTGGCCCCAGTGCGGGAAGAAGGCCGGCCTCAGCCGCAGCGGCCCGGCCCCCGCCGTCGCGCCGGGGAAGCAGGCGCAGCAGCAGACCCAGCCCCAGACCCCGAAGCAGATCCTGCCGCAGCAGGCCAAGGCGGCGACCGGGCAGCCGGCCGCCGCGCCCCGCCCCACCGGGACGTCCGTCCTGCCGAACCCGTACGTCGTCGCGCCCGGCGACTCGCTCTCGGCCATCGCCACCGAGCAGCACGTCGAGGGCGGCTGGCAGGCGCTGTACGAGACCAACCGCGCCACCGTGGGCGGCAACCCGAACCTGATCTTCCCGGGGCAGCGGCTCACCCTGCGGATCACCGCCGCGCCGCCCGCCCAGAACCCGGAGAAGCCGCCGCGCACGGCCGAGCCGGTCAAGCCCGTGGAGCCGGCGGCGGAGAAGCCCGTCGAGCCCGCTCAGAAGCCGGCCGCGAAGCCGCCGGGGAAGCAGGCCGAGAAGCCCGCCGCCCAACCCGCCGAGAAGCCCGCCCAGCAGCCGGCCTCAGCGCAGCAGAAGCCGGTCTCCGGGGGCTACTCCGCCCCCGTCGACGCCGGCCTCGGCACCGCCTACCGCGTCGCGGGCTCCTCCTGGTCCAGCGGCTACCACACGGGGGTCGACTTCCCGGTGGCGACCGGCACCGCCGTCAAGTCCGTCGGAGCCGGCCAGGTCGTCTCCGCCGGCTGGGCCGGTGCGTACGGCTACCAGGTCGTCATCAGGCACACCGACGGCCGCTTCTCCCAGTACGCCCACCTGTCGGCGCTCGGCGTCAAGGCCGGCCAGCAGGTGTCCGGAGGGCAGCGGATCGGCCGGTCCGGCTCGACCGGCAACTCCAGCGGACCGCACCTGCACTTCGAGATGCGCACGGGCGCCGGCTACGGCACCGACATCGACCCGTTGAAGTACCTCCGCGCCCACGGGGTCGACATCTGACCCCCGCGCGTGCGGGGGCACGGCGGTGAGCAGGACCAGCCCGGCCGCCGCCAGCACGGCGCTGGCCAGCGCCGCCGCCGTGCCGGCCGCCCCGTACCGGAAGCCCTCGTCGAAGAGCGAGATGCCGACCGTCGCCGCGACCACGGGATTGACCACGGTCACCGTGGCCAGCGGCGCGGTCAGCCCGGCACCCCGGTAGGCCGCCTGCGAGAGCAGCAGCCCGCCGCAGGCCAGCAGCGCTATCGCCGCGAGGTCGGGCCACCGGGCGCCGCCCGGCGACCCCCCGGTGAAGCCCTCGGCCACCGACTTGGTGAACACCGAGGCCATGCCGAAGGAGGTGCCGGCCGCCGCGGCCATGAGCACACTGCGCAGCACCGCCTGGTGCATCCGGTGCGAGGCCGCGAACAGCGCCGCCACCGCCGCCCCGGTCACCGCGAGCAGCAGGCCGCGCTCACCGCCCGCGAGGGAGGGCTCCGCCCGGCCGTCGCCGCCGGTCAGGGCCAGCAGGCCGGCCAGGCCCGCGGTGGCCAGCACCGCACCGCGCCAGGCCGCCGCGCCCGCCCGGCGCCGTACGAACACGGCCGCCATCGGGAGGGCGAAGACGATGGTCAGCGCGCCCAGCGGCTGGACCAGGCTCAGCGGCCCGTAGGCGAGGGCCGCGACGTGCAGCAGGGCGCCGAGTCCGTTGAGCCCCACCGCGACCCACCAGCCGCCCCGCCGCAGCGGTGCGTACGGGCGGTCCGGCGTGGTCGCCGCGACCCGCTCCTGGACGATCGCGCCGCCCGCGTACGCCAGGGCGGACACGAGACAGAGCAGGACCGACAGCGCCAGTGCACTCATGAAGTCCACAATGCCCGACCCGACTTCGCTATTCCTCAGCCCACGGGCGGTCACGAGTCATACTCCCGGCGTAGTACGGGAGTACCCGAGTCTGCGCGCGAACGAGCCCGGCGGGTGCGCAGAGTCGCGCCGCGATCGCGCTGAGTCACGTACGCGGCACCGGGTTTGGACCCCGGCGCGTCCGATCCGTACAGTTTCCCTTTTGAGGACTTCCGCAGCAGGCGGATGCGGACGAGTGATCAAGGAACGGCAGCGGCCATGACGGTGACCGAAGACAGCCAGGACCAGGGGCACGCATACGGACCCGGCATCGACCCCGAGCGGCTGGCCCTCTGCCTCAGTGTGCTCGACGAGCTGGACAAGCTCGACGTCGACCACCCCGACGCGATCACCGTACGCCGCGCGACCGCCGGTCTCTACCGCACGGTCAAGCAGCGCCGCCGCCAGGAGCGCCGCGCCGCCAAGACCGCCAACGACAGGGCCGTCACCGAGGCCACCGCCACCGGCTCCGCCGAGCGCATCGACGACGAGACCGAAGGCATCCTGCCCTCCTCGGTCACGGAGGCCGGCCGGATCGCCGGGATACTCCAGCGCCCGCGCTCCTGCTACATCTGCAAGACGCGGTACGTCGAGGTCGACTACTTCTACCACCAGCTCTGCCCGCCGTGCGCCGCCGAGAACCGGACCAGGCGGGAGGCCCGCGCCGACCTCACCGGCAAGCGTGCGCTGCTCACCGGCGGCCGGGCCAAGATCGGCATGTACATCGCGCTGCGGCTGCTGCGCGACGGCGCCCACACCACGATCACCACCCGCTTCCCCAAGGACGCCATCCGCCGCTTCAAGGCGATGGAGGACTCGGCGGACTGGATCCACCGCCTGGAGGTCGTCGGCATCGACCTGCGCGACCCGGGCCAGGCCGTCGAGCTCGCCGACCAGGTGGCCGGGGCCGGCCCGCTGGACATCCTGATCAACAACGCGACGCAGACCGTGCGCCGCCTGCCCACCGCGTACGCCGCCCTGGTCGAGGGGGAGGGTGCCCCGCTGCCGGCCGGCGAGCTCCCCGCCCACCACGTCATCGGCGCCTTCAACTCCGGTGCGGTCGACGGCTTGGCGGCGCTGCCCGTCGGTGTCAGCGGCCTCGAGGCGCAGAAGGTCGCCGACCTCGCCCTGGTGGCGGGCAACGCCAGCCTGGAGCGGCACCTCGCCGGAACCGCCATCGACGCGGGCGGCCTGCTGCCCGACGTCGTCGAGAGCAACACCTGGGTGCAGACCATCGACCAGATCTCCCCGGTGGAGCTGCTCGAGACCCAGCTGTGCAACTACACGTCGCCCTTCATCCTGATCAGCGCGCTCCGGCCGGCCATGGCCGAGGCCGCCCGGAAGGCGTCCAGCGGGCGTGCCTACGTCGTGAACGTCTCGGCGATGGAGGGCGTCTTCAGCCGTGGCTACAAGGGTGCGGGCCACCCGAACACCAATGCCGCCAAGGCCGCGATGAACATGGTGACGCGGACCAGCGGCCAGGAGATGTTCCAGACCGACCGCATCCTGATGACCTCGGTCGACACCGGCTGGATCACCGACGAGCGCCCGCACTTCGACAAGCTGCGCCTCGCCGAGGAGGGTTTCCACGCCCCTCTCGACCTGATCGACGGCGCGGCCCGGGTCTACGACCCCGTCGTCCGCGGCGAGGCGGGCGAAGACCTGTTCGGCGTCTTCCTCAAGGATTACGCCCCCGCGAACTGGTAGCCACCCGGGGGCAGTGGCCCCCGCATCCCCTCACCCCGTCGACCGGCCCCCTCGGCACACCGAGGGGGCCGGTCACGTCCGGGGTGGGAAGGGCCGCCCGGTCGCGGCCCGGTAGGCCCCTGCCGCGACCAGTTCCAGCACCGGCTGCCAGTCCGCCAGCACGCCCGCCTCCGGTCCCGGCGCCAGCGCGCCGTCGTGGGTCTGGCGCAGGGTGGCCGCGGCCTCGCCGTCCGGGCCGGCCGCCGCCAGGGCGCCGGACCCGTTCCCGTCCCCGGCCCGCGCGTGCAGGCGGATCAGCCGGGCGACCCGCTCACCGAGCAACGGACGGACAGCTTCCGCCACATCGTGATCGCACGGGGACGCTGCGTCACCCGGACGGAGCAGCTCGCCGAGATCCAGTACCAGCCCCGCGATCTGGAGCTCCTTGTCGGACGGGCGGGCGCGCCGCAGCAGGGCCGCGGTCCGCAGTCCGCGGCCGCCGCGGCAGGCGTGCAGAAGATCCATCAGCTCCGGAACACTCGAGACGTGGGGCACTTCGAACCCCCGCACCGCGGACCTCGCCACCGCCGCTCCCTCCCTCGCCCCCGCGCGCATCCGGGCTCGAGCGGACCATGCTTGTCGCACCCGCGGGCCGACGACTTGCTGAACTCGCGGCGAAAACAAGAGGGCGACGTGGTTTTTGCCTTTCTATCGAGCGGGGGCCCGCTCATATGTGTAACCTGGGGCATCAGAAGGCCCCACCCGGGCCACGCTCCACCAAGGCGCCACCGCGTCCGGAAACCCTTTCCTCCCAGCCCGGCGCGGCACGCCAGCCGGGTTACGCGACACAGAGGAGTGCGCGGTGACTGAAACGACGAAGCCCGAACCGACGTTGCTGGAGCGGACGGGGACGCGGGCCAAACCGCGGAACGACGAGCTCGGAAGCCTTGAGGTCTGGGCGCGGTCCGCCCCGATCAGGCTGGCGGGGTACGAGGACGACCTGGCGGAGGCGCACATCCTGCCCGGCATCGACTAGCCCGCAAGAGCGGTACGCGCGCCCCCGTGCCCACCCGCACCGGGGGCGCCTGCCGGCAGCCCCGGGGTTCCCGAACCGCCTACGCCGTGAGCGTCATCGCTGAGGGCGATCATGACTTCCGCGGCTCCGGCGGCCCGGGCAGGCTGAGGGACATGAAGCTGCTGATGCTGGGCGGGACCGAATTCGTCGGACGCGCGATCACCGAGGACGCCCTCGACCGGGGCTGGGAGGTGACCGTCTTCCACCGGGGCCACCACGCGCCCCCGCCGGGCACCTCGGCCCTGCACGGGGACCGCACCGCCCCCGGCGGCCTGGACGCCCTGGCCGAAGGGGAATGGGACCTCGTCGTCGACACGTGGGGCGGCGCCCCCACCGCCGTACGCGACAGCGCCCGCCTGCTGCGCGACAGGGTCGGCCGGTACGCGTACGTCTCCAGCCGGTCCGTGTACACCTACCCCTCCCCGGCCGGAACCGGCGAGGAGGGCCCCCTGGTGGAAGGCTCGCCCGACGCCGAGTCCACCGCCTACGCCGAGGACAAGCGCGGCGCCGAGCTCGCCGTCCTCGACGCCTTCGGCGACCGCGCCCTGCTGGCGCGCGCAGGCCTGATCCTCGGCCCGTACGAGAACGTCGGCCGGCTGCCCTGGTGGCTGAACCGCACCGCCCGCGGCGGGCCGGTCCTCGCCCCCGGGCCGCGGGACCTGCCGCTCCAGTACATCGACGTGCGCGACCTCGCGCGCTGGACCCTCGACGCGGCGACCGCCGGACACCACGGCGCGTTCAACGTGGTCTCCCCGGCCGGGCACGCCACGATGGCAAGCCTCCTGGAAGCCTGCGCCACCGCCACCGGCGGCGCGGCCGAACTGCGCTGGACCGACCCGGCCGTGATCGCGGAGGCCGGCGTCCAGCCGTGGACGGAGCTTCCGATCTGGACGGGTACGGGCGAGCCGCACGACTACATGCACGCCGGGGACGTCTCCAAGGCCCTGGCCGCCGGCCTGAAGTGCCGCCCGGTGGAGGAGACCGTGGCCGACACCTGGGCGTGGCTCCGCTCGCTCGGCGGTCAGGCCCCGCAGCGCTCCGACCGCCCGTCTCCCGGTATCGACGCGGCGCGGGAAGCGGCGCTACTCGGGCTCTGACCGGGCGGCGTCGGCGAGACGGGTGGGCGGCAGGTACTCGCGCACCAGGGTGCGGTGCCACCACGCACCCGTCTCGCGCAGCTCCCGCCAGGTGGTGAACCGGTAGCGGTACAGCAGGGCGCGGACATAGCGCGGCGGGGCGTCAGGGAAGGGGTTGTGCCGCAGGAGCCGCAGTGTGTCCCGGTCGCCCGCCAGCAGCCGCTCCACGAACGGCCCGAACCAGTCCCGCGCATAGCCGGGGGAGAGGGCCGCGAACCACATCAGCCAGTCCAGGCGCAGGTGGTACGGGGCGAACTGGCGCGGCACCCCGCGCGGTTCCCCCGGCTTCCCCCTGAACCCGTACTCCCGCCAGTCCCCGTCCGCGTGCGGCACGCGGTCGGCGGTGCCCTCGACCACCACCTCCTCGCGGATCCGGCCCACCGTGCCGAACGCGCCGTAGGTGTTCACCAGGTGGAGCGAGTCGAAGGAGCGGTTCATCACCTGCCGGCGCGAGATCATGTTCAGCACCGGATGGCGGCTGAGCACCAGCACCAGCACGGTCACGGCGCAGACCAGCACCGCGAACCAGACCGGCGCCGCCCGCGAGGCGGCGGCCGGGGGCGCGCCCGCGAGCCCGGTGAAGTCGACGGCCGACAGCGCCAGGGTGATCGTCAGCCAGTTCAGCCAGGCGAAGTTGCCGGACAGCACCAGCCACAGCTGCGTCGCCACGATCGCCCCGGCGGCGTACGAGGCCACCGGCTGCGGGGTGAAGAGCAGCACGGGGACGGCCAGTTGGGTCACGTGGTTGGCCGCGCACTCCACCCGGTGCAACGGCCGGGGCAGATGGTGGAAGAACCAGCTCAGCGGCCCGGGCATCGGCTGCGTCTCGTGGTGGTAGTAGAGGCAGGTGAGCTTGCGCCAGCAGGAGTCGCCGCGGATCTTGATCAGCCCGGCTCCGAACTCCACCCGGAACAGCACCCAGCGCAGCAGCCAGAGCACCAGCACCGGCGGCCCGGTCCGCGCGTTGCCCAGGAAGACGGCGAGGAAGCCCACCTCCAGCAGCAGGGACTCCCAGCCGAAGGAGTACCAGGTCTGCCCCACGTTCACGATGGAGAGGTAGAGCAGCCACAGCAGCGCCCACATCGCCATGGCGACGGCCAGCGGCACCCGGTCCCCGGCCCCTGCGGCCAGCGCCGCCGCCAGCAGCGCCCCGGTCCAGGCGCACCCGGCGAAGAGCCGGTCGGAATAGCGTAGTTGGAACAGGCTGGGGGCGCGCCGGAAGGGCACGTACCGCACGTAGCGCGGCACGGGCAGCATGCCCCGCGCTCCGATCAGGGCCCGGAACTGCAGGGCGGCCCCCACGAAGGCGAAGAGGTAGACACCGGCCAGGGCCCGCTGGAAGACCAGCCGGCCGAGCCAGTACCCCGGCGCTGTGAACCAGTCCATCGCCTCCAGTATCGGCCCGGTCAGGCGGCGGCGGCCAGCCTGCGCACGTGGCGGCCGAGCCAGCGGGCGTAGCTCCGCTGCAGGACGGGGACCACCGGGCCCGCGAGCCGGGTGTACCAGCAGGCCGGGCGACTGGAGGCGGTCACGGTGAACCACACCGTGCCGTCGGCGTCCATGTCCACGACGAAGGACTCCTCCCCGCTCTCGGGGTGGCCGGCCAGCGTCCCGTAGGCGAAGCCCACCCGGGCGGGCTCGTACGCCGTCCAGATCACCTCGCACGGGGCGCTGATCCGCAGCGGTCCGAGCCCGATCCCGACCACCACGCGGCTGCCGGGGCGGACGGCTCCGGCGTCCGCCCGCACCAGCATTCCGGAGGTCCGGTGGGCCTGGAAGGTGGTCACCGCGACGCCGGCGGCCTCGAAGGCGGCCCGCCCGCGCCCGACCCGGGTGCGGTGGTGCAGGTGGTGGTAGCCGGCGGGCAGCGGGCGGCGGGCCGTCGCACCCCGGTCGGGGTAGCTGAGGGCGTCCCGGCCGGCGCTGATGAGGCGGGTCATGGCGTGGTCTCCTGTCGGGCGGTCTGCGGGTGGTCTGCGGCCCGCGGGTGCTCGGCGGTGCGCGAGCGGCCCGCGGTGGGCGGGTGGTCCGCGGTCAGCCGGCGCCAGGCCAGCACCGAGCAGAGGGCGAATCCGAGGGCGTTCCCGAGGCCGTGGGTCGCGGCCATCCAGGTCAGGGTGGGGTGCGGGATCCCGGTGGCCTCGCCGGCCGCCCACCACAGGGCGAGCAGCATGGTGGCCCCCAGGACCGCTGCCGAGACGGCGAGCAGGGCGCGGGTGGTCCGGTCGCGCCCGGCGGGGCGGATCTCCCGCCAGGTCGTCAGGGCCACCGCCCACATCCCGCCGGTCAGGACCACCGCGCCGGCCAGCTCGGCCCAGTCGTCGACGAAGTAGCCGAGGAGGACGAGCAGGGTGCCGGCCGGGACGCTGTACGCGGCCCAGCGGGCGCCCGGCCCCGGCGCCGCGGCCCGGCACACCAGCCCGGCCACCAGGGCGGCCGTGAATCCGGCGAAGTGGAAGTGCGGCACGGTCAGCGCCAGGATGTCGAGGTCGAAGCCGAAGAGCCGGTGGCCGGCCCGCTCGGCGACCAGGGCGGTCCCGGCGACGGCCGGCGAGGCCAGCGCGGTCGCCACGGCGACCTCGGCGGGGCCGGGCGTCCCGCCCCGCAGGAGGGCGGCCGGGGCGCGGGCGGCGAGGGCCAGGCAGGCCGCCGCGTAGAGTGCGGCCAGGGCGGTGGCGGCCCCGCCCCGCGGCAGCCACAGGCTCACCGCCCCGAGGGCGGCGGGCAGCGACCACAGGCGGGCGGTCCGGCGGAGCCCGGCCGGGTCGATCAGGCGCAGGCCGGCCGGAACCACGTAGAGCATGCCCAAGATGACGATCACGTTCACCAGTACCGTCACGACGGACTCCCTCCGAATGCGTTGAACGTGTTCAACTCGCAAGGGCGACTCTACGGGGTTCGTTGAACATGTTCAAGAAGTGCTCCGGTTGCGGCTCCCGCGCGCATGGGGCAGACAAGAGGGAGCAACCGGGGCGAAAAGGGAGATCAACGTGCACGCACCGACACCTCCGACACCTCGTCAGGCGCCGCGTCGTCATGCACCGGCCGGCGCCGCTCTGTTGGCCGCCCTCGGCCTGTTCGCCGCGGGCTGCGGCGGCTCCGAGGAGAAGCGCGGGACCGCGGGAGCCGAGAGCAAGGACCTCTACCTCCAGCCCGTGGCCTCCGCGGGCCCCGCCCCCTTCACCGCCTCCTCGGCCACCGCCGAGTCCGCCCCCGTGCAGCCCCCGCTGCCCAACCCGACCGGACAGGGCATCCGCACGGTCAACGCGGCGACTCCCGGGCTCTACGGCGGCACCCAGCGGCTCGGCAGCTGCGACGTGGAACAGCAGGTCCGCTACCTGACCGAGGACGCCGCCAAGGCCCGCGCCTTCGCCGAGGCCTCCGACATCGAACAGGCGAAGATCCCCGACTTCCTTCGCGGCCTCACCCCCGTCGTGCTCCGCGCCGACACCCGGGTCACCAGCCACGGCTTCCGCGACGGCGCCGCCGACAGCTTCCAGTCCGTGCTCCAGGCCGGCACCGCCGTCCTCGTCGACGAGCACGGCATGCCCCGGGTCCGCTGCGCCTGCGGCAATCCGCTCCTGTCGCCCCGCGCCCCCAAGGGCTCCCCGGTGCACAAGGGCGACCCGTGGAACGGCTACCAGCCCAATCAGGTGGTCGTCATCGAGCCCACCCCCCACGTGATCAACAACCTGGTCATCGTCAACATCGCCGACAACACCTGGATCGAGCGCAAGCGGGGCGACGACGGGGCCCAGGACCGGACCCCGCAGGTGATGCCCCCGTTCGACCCGGCCGACGGCATCCCCGAGGGGCCCGTCACCCCGCCCGGCACCACACCCGCCGACCCCTGTCCGAGCCCCGCCCGCAACAGCCTCGCCCGCACCGCCCCGCCGGCGCCCCGCGACGGCAGGCCGGGCGTTCCGGGCCCCGCGGCCACCGACTGCCCGCCGGATGCGCCGAGCACCCCCTCCACGCCGTCCGCTCCGGGCGACGGGCCGCGGCAGAACCCGGGCCTGCCGCCGTCGGACCCGGCCGCACCGCAGGACCCGCCGTCCGACCTGCCGCCCGAGGACCCGAACGACCTGCCGTCGGACGTCCCCTCCGACGGGACGGAGGACCTGGGCGATCCCTACGACCCCTTCGGCCCCGCTGATCCCGTCGAGCCGTCCGACCCCTCCGACCCCTATGCCGTCCCGGACGGGGAGCAGGTGTCGCCCTCCGACCCCGGCTACTCGCTGGAGAGCGCCTGACCGGCCCATGTGTCATGGTGGACCGGTGCCGAGCTCCGTATCGCTGCCGGACGACTGGCCCGCGCACCCGGACCGGTCGCTGGCACTGAACCGCATGGGCAGTTTCGACTGGGACCTGGTCACCGGCCTCATGCACCTGGACGCGGCGGCACTGGACGTGTTCGACACGGCCCCCCACGAGTACGACGGCCGGCCCGAATCCCTGTCGCCGCGGGTGCCGGCCGTCGAGGCCACCCGGCTGGACGCACTCGTCTCCAGCGCCCTCAAGAGCAGCGAGGACAGCTACGGTGCCTACTTCCGCATCCGCTGCCACGACGGCAGGCTGCGCTGGACGCACACGCAGGGCCGCGTCATGCGCGGCCCCGACGGGCGCCCCTACCGGATCATCGGCATAGTCCGGGACGCCACCGACGAGCTCAGCCACTCGGCGGAGCGCCTCGGCCTCGACGAGGCGCGGCGCCGCCAGACCTCGGTGGTCGAGAGCACCACGGCCGCCCTCGCCCACGCCCGGACCGTCCAGGACGTCATCGACGCGCTCGGCGACGCCCACGGCCTGGAACGGCTCGGCTCGATGGGCATGGTGATGGGCCTGGTCGAGGCCGGGCGGATCCACCTCGTCGCCGAAGGGCCGCAGGGCAGCTTCGTGCCGGGGACGCGCTACACCCGCGTGGACGAGCACTACCCGATGAGTGAGGTCGTCCGCTCGCTCCAGCCGCGGTTCCTGGACTCGGCGCAGGAGTTCGCCACGGACTACCCCGCCCTCTGGGCGAAGATCGAGTACATGCGGATCTCGGCGGCCGCCTACCTGCCGCTCATCGCCCAGGCCCGCCCGATCGGCGCGATCGGCCTGCTCTACCAGGACAAGGACGGCTTCAGCCAGGACGAGCGGAACCTGCTCGTCGCCCTGGGCAGCAGCATCGCGCAGAGCCTTCAGCGGGCCATGCTGCTGGAGCAGGAGCACGACCTGGCCGAGGGCCTCCAGCAGGCCATGCTGCCGCGCCGGATCCCCTCGGTGCCGGGCGCGGAGATCGCCGTCCGGTACCGCTCCGCCCGGATGGGCCAGGACATCGGCGGCGACTGGTACGACGTCATCCCGCTGCCCGGCGGGCGGGTCGGCGCCGTCATCGGGGACGTCCAGGGCCACGACACGCACGCGGCGGCGGTCATGGGCCAGCTGCGGATCGTGCTGCGCGCGTACGCCGCCGAGGGCCACTCGCCGGGCACCGTGATGGCGCGGGCCTCGGTCTTCCTGCACGAACTGGACACCGACCGCTTCGCGACGTGCACGTACGTGGAGGCCGACCTGTCGACAGGAGTGCTCCAGCTGGTCCGCGCGGGCCACATCGACCCGCTGCTGCGCACGCGGGGCGGGGACTGCCGCAGGCTCCCGGTGGGGGGCGGGATGCCGCTGGGCCTCTCGGCGGAGTTCGGCCACCTGGAGTATCCGGTGACCACGGTGGAGCTGGACCCTGGGGAAACGATTCTGCTGTGCACGGACGGCCTGGTGGAGCAGCCCGGCGCCGACCTGGACGACGGGATCGAGCTGCTCACCTCCCTGGTCCGCAGCGGCCCCGCGGACCTGTCGCTGCTCGCCGACCGGCTGTGCGGGGTCGTCGAGGAGCGTGGCGGGGACGACGACATGGCGCTGCTCCTGCTGCGCCGCCAGGTGGCGGACAGCCCGCAGGGCGGCGGCCGGCTCCAGCAGCACGTGGCGCCGGCCGACCCGGAGGCCCTGGTGGCGGCGCGCCACATGATCGGGGCGGCGGTCCGGGCGTGGGGTGCGCGGGAGCGGTCCGACGAGATCGAGCTCGTCGCGGACGAGCTGATCGTGAACGCCCTGATGCACACGGACGGCCCGGCGATCGTGACCCTGCGGGTGCTGAGCGGCCCCGAACGGCGCCTGCGGGTGGAGGTGGAGGACCGCTCCAGCGCCCTGCCGAGGCGGCGCGAGGCCGGGGAGTCCGGGGTGTCGGGGCGCGGGCTGATGCTGGTGGACCGGCTGGCGGACGTGTGGGGCGTGGAGTCGCGGGGCAGCGGCAAGTGCGTGTGGTGCGAGTTCGTGGTGGGCTGAGGAGGCTGGGACCATGCCGGAGCTGCCCGAGGTCGAGGCCCTGCGGGAGTACCTCGACGAGCACCTCACGGGGCGGGTGGTGGAGCGCGTCCACCCGCTCGCGGTGAGCGTGCTCAAGACGTACGACCCCCCGCTGACCGCCCTCGAAGGGCAGACGGCGGGCGCCACCGCCCGGTACGGCAAGTTCCTGGCCCTGCGCATCGGCGAGCTCCACCTCGTCACCCACCTGGCCCGGGCCGGCTGGCTGCGCTGGCAGGACGCCCTGCCCGCGCAGCCGCCCCGCCCCGGCAAGGGGCCGCTCGCGCTGCGCGTGGCCCTGACCGACGGCAGCGGTTTCGACCTCACCGAGGCCGGCACCCAAAAGCGCCTCGCGGTCTACGTCGTACGGGATCCGAGCGAGGTGCCCGGCATCGCCCGCCTCGGCCCCGATCCCCTCGACCCGGCCTTCGACCGGGACGCCTTCGCCGCGCTGCTGGCGGGGGAGCGCCGCCAGATCAAGGGCGTGCTGCGCGACCAGGGCGTCATCGCCGGGATCGGCAACGCCTACAGCGACGAGATCCTGCACCGCGCCAAGGTCTCGCCCTTCAAGCTGGCCGCCTCCTTCGACGAGGAGCAGACCACCCGGCTGTACACGGCCGTCGAGGACACCCTGCGCGAGGCCGTCGGCCGGGCGCACGGGGTGGCCGCCGGGAAGCTCAAGGCCGAGAAGAAGAGCGGGCTGCGGGTGCACGGCCGGGCCGGGGAGCCGTGCCCCGTGTGCGGGGACACCGTCCGCTCCGTCTCCTTCGCCGACTCCTCCCTCGAGTACTGCCCCACCTGCCAGACCGGCGGGAAGCCGCTCGCGGACCGGCGGCTCTCGCGCCTCCTCAAATAGCGGGGCCCTGCGTAGACTCCGGCCCCATGCCCGAGGACCAGCACCAGCCGCCGCGGCGCGAGATCGTCACCGGGGTGCCGCGCGGCACCCGCCGCCGGCCGCCCGCGCACACCCCGGCCCGCTCGGAGATCTCCGAGCAGACCACCCTGGGCGCCACCTACGTACGGGCCCTCATGCGCAGCCAGCTCCGCGCGGGGATGCGCGCGCTGGCCGGACTCGCGCTGGCGGTCGGGACGCTGCCGCTGGTGCTGCTGCTCCCGCGGGCGGCGTCCGGGCCGCTGGTGTGGCTGGCGCTGGGCCTGCTGGTGTATCCGGTGATGTGGCTGATCGCCCGCTGGTACGTCCTGCGCGCCGAGCGCAACGAGGCGGACTTCACCGGCCTGGTGACGGACCCGGCCGAGGCCCCGGGGCCCCGCCGTCCGGCCTAGTGCTCGGTGGCTTCTCAGAACAGGTGCATCGCCAAGTGGCCCAGCGGCAGGCCGAGCTGCCAGGCCGGGGTCCACACCCGCGCGTTCTCGTCCAGTCCCGGCGGGGTGTCGGCGTGGCCGTGCCGCCCCGGGTCGAGATTGGTGGCGAACAGCTCCGTGTGGTCGAGCCAGCGCCAGGCCGCCCGGGCCAGTTCCAGGTCCGGTTCCTCGGCGCGGCCGCGCTCCCGGGCCTCCTCGCCCAGCGCGAGGAACCGGGTGTGCACCCAGTCGCGCCAGGGGTGGCCGTACGCCGTCAGCGAGAGCCACTCGTCGAGCTGGGAGACCACCCGGATCCCGGACAGCTCCCCGGCCGCGTCCGAGAGGTAGATCGTCAGCGCGAGCGTGTCCCGCCCGGCCCGGAACTCCAGGGTGCTGACCGGGATCAGCCGGCCGGTGCGCAGCAGTTCGTCTGCGATGTACTCGGCGTAGAGCCAAGCCATGGGCACCGCGAGCCCGCCGTCACTGGTGCCGTTCATACCCTCGGGCTGCACCGTTCCACCTTCTCCCGCGCGTTCAGCGTCCCGCCGTCAGCCCTGAGCCTTCACCGAGCGGCTCACCGGGCGGGGGATGTTTACTCAACTTGCACGCATCGATGCCTCAATCCATGCGATTCCTGTCCGGTTAGCGCGCATTCGAGGCGGTACTCGCTCTCTTCGCGGCCAGGCTCAGGCGCCGAGCCCGTACCCGTACCCCTGGAGGTCCTTGCGCAGGGCGCGCAGGGCGTAGTGCGTACGGGATTTGACGGTCCCGGCCGGGATGCCGAGCTCTGCGGCGGCCTCGGCCACCGAGCGGTCCTGGAAGTACACCTGCATCAGCACCGCGCGGTGCTCGGGGCCCAGGGAGCCGACGGCCCGCCGGACGTCGATCGCCGTGACCGACCCGGCCACCGCGTCCACGGGAGCGGGCGCGTGCTCCAGGCCCTCGGGGTCCACCTCCTGCGGCCGTGACAGGCGGGCGCGCCGCGCGTCGATCGCGAGCCGCCGGGCCACCGTGAACAGCCAGGGCCGCATGGACTCGTGCTCGGTCGAGAGGACCTCCGGGTGCTGCCAGACCCGTACCAGGGTCTCCTGCACGAGGTCCTCCGCGCGCTGGGCGTCCCCGGCGGTGAGGCCGACCAGGAATCCGAACAGGGCCCGCCCGTGGTCGCGCTGGAGTTCGGCCAGCGTCTCGGGGTCGGTGCGCCGAAGGGCGGGGGAGAGCGGCACGAGGGGCTCCTTCCGGGGGGTGCGGGGGCCGTGGGGGAGGCCGACGCCTTCACCCTGACCTGCACGGAGGCCCGACGGGAACCGTCCGGTCCGGCCGGTGCGCCCAAGCACCCCGGTCATCCGGTGGGCGGCCGGGCCGGGCGGTGAACGGTCGAACGGCGCGGCGAACGGCAGGGCGGGCCGGAACGCGGCCGATCGGGTGGGCGCGTGCCGGGCGGACGGATCCGTTCCTTGACTATCGGCGTCTTGTTCTGTGGATTACGAGAGATCAGATAGTCGTACTAATGAGAGCCGGGCCCGAGATGACCAAGCGCACCCGACAGGCCGCCGCCCTCCTCTCGGCCCTCCTGCTGTCGGCCGCCGTCGGCTGCTCGGCCGCGGGGGAACCGGCGACGGCACGCCTCGGAGAGTCCGGCGGACCCGCGTCCAGCGCCGCCGGGGCCCCGGCGGCCAAGGGCTTCACGCTGGTCGCGAGCGGCGACGTGCTGCCGCACACCTCGGTCATCCAGCGGGCGGCGAACGACGCGGGCGGCGACGGGCACGACTTCCGGCCGATGTTCTCCGGCGTCAAGCCCGTGGTCTCCGGCGCCGACCTGGCCCTCTGCCACATGGAGACCATCTACGGGGAGGAGGGCGGCCCCTTCTCCGGCTACCCGGCCTTCGTCTCCCCGCCGAGCGTCGCCGACGCCCTCAAGGAGACCGGCTACGACGGCTGCTCCACGGCCTCCAACCACACCCTGGACGACGGGGCCGACGGCCTGCGCCGCACCCTGGACCGCTTCGACAAGGTCGGCCTGAAGCACGCCGGGTCGGCCCGTACGGCGGCGGAGGCGGCCGCGGTGACCACGTACACGGCCGGCTCCGCCAAGGTCGCGCACCTCGCGTACACCTACGACACCAACGGGTACCCGATGCCGCAGGGACAGCCGTGGGCGGTCAACCTGATGGAACAGGAGAAGATCGTCGCGGACGCGCGGGCGGCCCGGAAGGCGGGCGCCGACGTGGTCCTGGTCAGCCTCCACTGGGGCACGGAGTGGCAGACCGCCCCCGACGAGAACCAGCTCTCGCTCGGCAAGGCGCTGACTGCCTCGCAGACGGGCGGCCGCCCCGACATCGACATGATCCTCGGCACGCACGCGCACATCCCGCAGGCCTACGAGAAGGTCAACGGGACGTGGATCGTCTACGGCATGGGGGACCAGGTCGCGGGCGAGATGTTCAACTACTCCGGCGCGCGGGACATGCGCGGCAACTACGGCTCGATCGGCCGCTTCACCTTCGCCCCGCCGGCCGCCCCGGGACAGCGCTGGCAGGTCGCCAAGGCCGAGTTCGTCCCGCAGATGATGGACCTCTCCATCGGCCGGGTCGTCAACCTGCCCGCGGCCCTCGCCGAGAACCCCGGCGACGGCGAGTACGAGACGGCCCGGGACGCCATCACCGAGGCCGTGCTCAGCCGCGGCGCGGCCAAGGACGGCCTGACGATGGCGAAGTAGCCGCGCCTCGGCCCCCGCCTCGCTTCCGGGCGCCCCGCCTCCGGGGCGTCTCGGCGCCGCCTCGCGCGATCTCCCCGGTGGTGTCGGCCACCGGCGCGCCCGGTGCGGCGCCGGCCGGCATCACCGGCTGGACGTACACCAGCGCCCGCAGCGCGTTCTGCCGCCGGGCCGGCCCCGCCGCGTAGGCCGCCGCCCGCAGCGAGGACTCCGATCCGTCAACCCCGGCGAGGATCACCTGCGGACCGTCCGGGCCCCGCTCGAATCCAGTGTTCACGTGCTCCGTCACCCTCCCGAGGCCAGTCGGCTCGCCGCGCGGACCGCCGCCGCCCTCCCTACAGTGCGAACCATGAGTGCCACCGTGGAGCAGACGCGCGGAACCCGGAACCGCTTCCTGAACCGGGTACCCGACGGATTCGGCGCGTTCTTCGGAGCGCTCGGTCTGCTGTGTGCCCTGCTGGCGCTCTCCCCGACGCTGCGGCGCCTGCTGAGACACGTCGTCCGCTTCCTCGACCTGTTCGTGGTGCCGGTCAGCGCCAACCTCGCCTACGCCGTCTTCCTCTTCCTGCTCGCCGCGGCACTCGGCACCCGCAAGAAGGTCGCCTGGTGGATCGTCGTCACCTATCTGGCCCTGCTGATCCTCGACGACGTCATCGACATCGCCATCGGCGACTACTGGATCGGCTTCACCTCCCTGGCGCTGGCCGTCGCCGCCATGGGACTGCTGATCGCCGCCCGGAACGAGTTCTACGCCGCCTCCCGGCCCGGCGCCCTGTGGCGCGCCCTGATGGTGCTCGGCCTCGGCCTGCTCGCGGCCGTGCTCGCCGGCTGGGGCCTCGTCGCCCTCTTCCCCGGCACCCTGCCCAGGGGCCAGTGGCTGGACTGGGCAGCCAAGCAGGTCTTCGGCGGCCTCTTCTCCGCCCGCCAGTTCGACGGCCGACCGCCCCGCCCGCTGTACTTCCTGCTCGGCCTGTTCGGCGCCCTCGCCCTGCTGAACGCCGCCGCGACGCTCTTCCGCTCCCAGCGCCTGACCGCCGCCCTGCACGGGGACGAGGAGCCGCGCATCCGCGCCCTGCTCGGCGCCTACGGACGGGGCGACTCCCTCGGCTACTTCGCCACCCGGCGCGACAAGGCCGTCGTCTTCGCCCCCAACGGCATGGCCGCCGTCACCTACCGCGTCGAAGCCGGCGTCTGCCTCGCCAGCGGCGACCCGGTGGGCGATCCCGCCGCCTGGACCCCCGCCATCGACGCCTGGCTGGCGGTGGCCCGCCGCTACGGCTGGCAGCCCGCCGTCATGGGCGCCTCCGAGGACGGCGCCACCGCCTACGCCCGCTCCGGACTCAGCGCCCTGCAGCTCGGCGACGAGGCCATCCTGCACGTCGCGCACTTCGACCTCGACGGCCGCGACATGCGCGTCACCCGCCAGGCCGTCAACCGCGTCCAGCGCACCGGCGCCACCACCCTCATCCGGCGCCACTCCGCCCTCTCCGAGGACGAGATGCAGATGATCGTGGACCGGGCCGACCGGTGGCGCGACACCGAGACCGAGCGCGGCTTCTCCATGGCCCTGGACCGGCTCGGCGACGCCGCCGACGGAGACTGCCTGCTCGTCGAGGCCTTCGACGCCGAAGGGGAGCTGATCGCCCTGCTGTCCTTCGTCCCGTGGGGCAGGGACGGCATCTCCCTCGACCTGATGCGCCGCGACCGCACCGCCCCCAACGGGGTCATGGAGTTCATGGTCGCCCAGCTCTGCGCCGCCGCCCCGGGCCTCGGCGTGCGCCGGATCTCCCTCAACTTCGCCGTCTTCCGCTCCGCCTTCGAGGAGGGCGGCCGGATCGGCGCCGGCCCCGTCCTGAAGCTGTGGCGCAAGCTGCTGCTCTTCTTCTCGCGCTGGTGGCAGCTGGAGGCCCTCTACCGCTCGAACGTCAAGTACGGCCCCGAGTGGTACCCGCGGTTCCTCTGCTACCAGGACGCCGGCTCGCTCGCCCGGGTCAGCCTCGCCTCCGGCATCGCCGAGGGCTTCGTCTCGGTGCCGAGCCTGCGCACCCTGTGGGGCAACGGACACCCCAAGGGCCTCACCGCCCCCGCCACCACCGAGGGGCTGCCCTCCCTCGCCTCCCTGAACCTGGAGGCCGTGGGGGAGGAGGCCGCGGCCGCGCGGGCCGAGCGCCTCCCCGACCAGGTGCGCGTGCGCCACGAGAAGATGGAGCGCATCCGGGCCTCCGGTACCGACCCCTACCCCGTCGGCATCCGCCAGCGCACCCACACCGTGGCCGAGCTGCGCAGCACCCTCCCCGAACGCCCGCCCGGCACCCGGTCGGGGGACGAGGCCACCCTCGCCGGACGCGTGATGGTCGTACGCGACCTCGGCGGCGTGGTCTTCGCCGTCCTGCGCGACTGGTCCGGGGACATGCAGCTGATGCTCACCCGCGACGAGGCGGGGGCCGCGGTACTGGACTCCTTCACCTCGCAGGTCGACTTCGGCGACCACGTGGTCGCGAGCGGCGAGGTCGGCACCAGCAGGAGCGGCGAACCCTCCCTCGTCGTCCGCTCCTGGCAGCTGACCGGCAAGTGCCTGCGCCCCCTGCCCGACAAGCGCAAGGGCCTCGCCGACCCGGAGGCCCGCGTCCGGCGCCGCTACCTCGACCTCGTCGCGAGCCCCGAGGCGCGCGACGTCGTACGGGCCCGCTCCAGCGCGGTGCAGGCCCTGCGCCAGGGGCTGCTGGAGCGCGGCTACCTCGAGGTCGAGACCCCGATGCTCCAGCAGATCCACGGCGGCGCCAACGCCCGCCCCTTCCGCACCCACATCAACGCCTACGACCTGGACCTGTACCTGCGCATCGCGCCCGAGCTGTACCTCAAACGGCTGTGCGTCGGCGGCATGGAGAAGGTCTTCGAGATGGGCCGCACCTTCCGCAACGAGGGCGTCTCCTACAAGCACAACCCCGAGTTCACGATGCTGGAGGCCTACCAGGCCTTCGCCGACTACGACGTGATGCTCGACCTCACCCGCGAGCTGATCCAGGGCGCCGCCACCGCCGCCTTCGGCTCACCCGTCGCCCACAAGGCGGGACCGGACGGGAAGCTCGTCGTCCACGACATCTCCGGGCCCTGGCCGGTCAAGACGATGTACGGGGCGATCAGCGAGGCTCTCGGCGAGGAGGTCGACGCCGACACCGAGGAGCACGTCCTGCGCAGGCTGTGCGACCGGGCATCCGTCCCGCACGCCCCCGAGGACACCCGCGGCGACGTGGTCCTGGAGATGTACGAGCGGCTGGTGGAGGAGCGGACCAAGCTGCCCACCTTCTACAAGGACTTCCCGACCGACGTCTCCCCGCTCACCCGCCAGCACCGCAAGGACCCGCGGCTCGCGGAGCGCTGGGACCTGGTGGCCTTCGGCACCGAACTGGGCACCGCCTACTCGGAGCTGACCGACCCCGTCGAGCAGCGCCGCCGCCTCACCGCCCAGTCCCTGCTGGCGGCGGGCGGAGACCCGGAGGCGATGGAGCTCGACAACGACTTCCTGGACGCCCTCGAGTACGCGATGCCGCCGACCGGCGGGCTCGGCATCGGCGTGGACCGCCTCGTCATGTTCCTCACGGGCCTGACGATCCGCGAGACGCTCCCGTTCCCCCTGGTGAGGCGCGGCTGATCGGGTGAGGGGAGCGGGGCGCGTCCGCGCCTCTCGACATCAGCGGCAAGGTCGTTGATACGTAGTAATAATGAAAAATGACGAGCCGACAGTAGGGCGACGCGTGCTCCTGCGCACCGCCGTCTTCCTCGGAGTCGCGGCCGCCGCCGGGCTGATCGACGCGGGCGGCGAGGGCGGCACGCCCCGGGCCGGATCCGGCCCCGCCCCCGCGGGCGGGCCGGGCGCCCGGCCCGCGGCGGGACCCCCCGGGATGCTCCCCGACGGCAGACTCGAGAAGTCCTACCGCCTGCGGCCGATGACCGCCGAGGCCCCCGCCCGGCCGCCCCTCGCCAAGCCGGCCGTCCGCACCCGCCCGATCCTCGAACTGCCCGCCGGCGCGGCCTCGGGGAACGCGATGGTGCTCACCTTCGACGACGGGCCCGACCCCCGCTACACCCCCGGGATCCTCGACACCCTCGCCCGCTACGGGGTGCGCGCCGTGTTCTTCGTCTGCGGGGAGATGGCCACCGAGAACCGCGACCTGCTGCGCCGGATGGCCGACGAGGGCCATGTCATCGGCAACCACACCTGGACCCACCCGCTCATCCCCCGGCTCAGCCGGCCCGCCCTCGTCTCCGAGATCGGCCGCACCAGCGAGGTCGTGCAGCAGACCGTGGGCGAGGCGCCCGTGTGGTTCCGCGCGCCGTTCGGGGCGTGGAACCGCGCCGCCTTCGAGATCGGGGCCGAACTCGGCATGGAACCGCTCGCCTGGACCGTGGACACCCTGGACTGGAAGGAGCCCGGGACCACCACGATCATCTCCCGGGTCCTGGAGGGCGCCGGGCCCGGCGTGATCGTGCTGTCGCACGACGCGGGCGGCGACCGGTCGCAGAGCGTCCGCGCGATCGGCTCCTACCTTCCCCAACTGCTGGCCCGCGGCTACCGGATGACCCTGCCCGCGCTGCCGCCCCGCTGACGTCCCGACCGGCGGGGCGGCGTCCGGCTCCGCTCAGCGGGTCTCCACCATCCGGGCGAAGACCACCACGTTGCCCTCGTAGCCCCGGGACTTCGAGTAGCCCCCGCCGCACGTGATCACCCGGAGTTCCGCGTGCCCGGTGTCCCCGTACACCCGGGCTCCGGGGAAGGCGTCCTTGGAGAACACCTCCACGCCGTACACCTCGAACACCGCCGTGCGGCCGTCGTACCGCTCCACCTCGACGTGGTTGCCCGGCTTGACCGAGCCCAGGCCGTAGAAGACCGCCGGGCCCTGCGCGTTGTCCACGTGCCCCACGATCACCGCCGAGCCCCGCTGGCCCGGCGAGATGCCGTTGAGGTACCAGCCGGCCAGGTTGCGGTCCTGCGGCGGCGGGGCGTCGATCCAGCCCTCCGCGTCCAGCCCGACCGTCATCACCGGCGCGTCCACGTTGATCGTGGGGATCCGGATGCGCTGCACCGACGAGTGCTCCAGTACCTCCAGGTCCGCCGGCGCCTGCGGAGGGTTCGCCGGCAACTGGTCGGCCGTCACCGCGACGGCCGAGGCCGCGGTGGGCTGGGGCGGCCCGTCGTCGATGTCCACGCCGTTGCGCACCATCGCGAGGCCGCTGAGCATGACCAGGGCGAGTACGCCCCACGGTGAGAACTTGCGTGACTGCCCGGTCTCGTCCTCGCCCATCGTTCTCCCTTCCCGACGCGGGGGTCCCGACCCGCGATCCTGTCCCACCCCTGTACGCCCTACTCCACGCACGCTAAGGCCGCCCCGGCGGGACGGCGAGAGGGGAGGGGCGAACGGGTGGCCGCGGCCGGGAGGGGGCCGGTAGGGGGCCGGAAGGGGTGCGCCCATACAGGTAATCGTCACATAAATGCCTGACGGGTCGTGACCTGCGGATCCGTCAGTTCCGGCGCCGCTGCTTCGGCGTGTCGCTCAACCGGGCGGCCCAAAGGCGGAAATGCGGAGGTTGCGGACCGCCCCGAGGGTTCGAGATGGGAGGCGTTCTCGTCGATCATCCGGGGCCGACGCTCCGGGGCGCTTCCCGCTGGAGGTTCCACCATGCGTGTCTTGCGCGCTCTCACCGTGACGGCGGCAACCTGCGCCGCGATCGGCCTCAGCACTCCGCTCGCCTCCGCGAACCCACCGCTCGGCGGGGGCGGCGGACCGAGCAACGTCTCGGTCAACCCGTTCGCCGTGCACCAGGGCTCCACGATGCAGGTGAGCGCGTCGGGCTGCGGGCACGGCGGCACCGTCACCTCGCACGGCAATTTTCCGCCGGCCAACCTGTCCGCGGGGTCCATCGGCTTCGCCACCGTCCGGATCTTCAACCACGCCTCGCCCGGCAACCACACGCTGTCGGTCAAGTGCAACGACAACAGCCTGGTCGCCACGGCCCGCTTCAGGATCCTCGAGGGCCGTCCCTCGCAGGGCGGCATCGGCGGGTCCCTCGGCCCGTCCACCGCCGAGACCGCCATCGGCGCGAGCCTCGTCGGCGCGGCGGCCCTCGGCGCCGGTGCGCACGTGCTGCGCCGTCGCCGCCCGCTCCGCGGCCGGGTCTGACCGGCCGACCTCCCCGGTCAGTCCCTCCGGGGGTGTCTTCCGGTAACGCACCCCCACCGCCGGGGGGGGGGGGGGGGGCGGCCAGGCCGGCCGCCGGCCGCCCGGGCGCCCCCGGGGACCGGGCGGCGTCCAGCGGGGCGGGGGGGGGGGGGGGCGCGGCGGG